>SKJM01000392.1 GCA_007122045.1 Planctomycetales bacterium
GGTCGATTTTCGGAGCGATTTTGCCTCCGGCTGTCGCGATTTGCTGCGGATATGGGGGATCGGATTGCGGCCGGAGGAGCTGTCCTCGCCCTCAGAATAGGCGAGCCGGGCGCGCCCCTCCATGCCCGTCTTGCCGGCGCAAGAAGTGGGGAATCGCTCTTCCCCGGCCGATATGCAGGCAAGGGGCGTTGACCTGATTGCGAGCGATGCCCCTCGATTTAGCCAATCCGAAATCCCTCACACACAGGAGGCTGCTCATGCCGCCCCTTCTTCACGTCTACGCCCTTCCCCAGGTGGCCCAGCCCGAAGAGATGACGGACGGGACGGTCGTCGTCATCGACGTGCTCCGCGCGGCGACCACCATTTGCCACGCCTTGGAGGCCGGGGCGGCGGAGGTGATTCCGTGCGTGGAGGTCGAGGAGGCCCGGGCCGCGGCCGCCTCGCTGCCCGGCGAGGTCGTATTGGGCGGCGAGCGCGAAGGGCTGCCCATCGAAGGCTTCGACCTCGGCAACTCGCCCCGGGAATACACCCCCGAGCGGGTCGCAGGCAAGACGCTCGTGTTCACCACCAGCAACGGCACCCGGGCCCTGCACCACGCCCGAATGGCCGAAAGCATCTTCCTCGGAGCGTTCGTCAACGCGGCGGCCCTCGTGGAGCGGCTGCTCGGGCGGGAGCATATTTATTTGCTTTGTTCCGGCACGCACGGGCAATACAGCGAAGACGATATTCTGCTGGCCGGCTTGCTGGTCGAGCGGCTCCAGCGCGCCGGCGGGTGCCATTACGCGCAGAACGCCCAGGCCGTCACCGCCCGCGAATACTGGCTCAGCAGCTTCCCCGAGCCTCAAGCCCTGGGAGCCGAACCCCTGGAGCCGGAACGGCTGGTTTCGAAGCTTCGCCGCAGCGCCGGCGGGCGGAACCTGATGGCCGTGGGCCTGGAGGACGACTTGATCGAGGCCGCCCAAATGGACCGCTTTGCATGCGTGCCCGTCTACGACGCCGGCGGCGGCCGGATTTGCCGATGACCGTGACGATGCAAGATCGGCAAGTCGATCTCGACGTGTTTCTCCTCGATCGAGCCAAGAAGCGCCCTGCAAGGTTTTGCGGCGTTGCGTCCACACGTCGTTTCCACAGTGACCGACCTCCGGAACTCGGTAGCCCACGCATCGAGAAATTCACTGTGGGTCAGCTATGCGAGTGATCTGACCGATGCACTCGTCAGAAGCCTCCCGGAGTCTCCTCCCTTGGGGTTCGGATTATTCATCCACGGCGTCGATATAAGAACCATTCCTGCTCTTTCCTCAGCATTTCAACGAATCGCGTTTGCGGTAGACGGTGGCTTCATTGCAGCAGATGAACTTGCTGAAGTTCTGAAGGCAGAAAATCGAGCCAATCTGTTCATTGGCGGTATGGTAAACCAGGCTACGGAAACCATTACGTTCTGGCGGGGCAACTTGAAGCCACTGACCGTCCCGTTTTCTGCGTTTGAGAAGTCGGGAGACGGCACAAAGCCGAACTTCAACGCCTTCGCCGTGATTGACTGCGGACAGACGGTCAAACTAGGTGATGATGAAGCCGCGGTCGATGCCATCCTCTACGAGTCCGACCTGGCCTACCGGAGGGAGATCAACAAGAAGCGACAGGAAACCGAGCAGTCCTTCGGGGCCTCGCTGCGCCGTCTCCGAAAGCAACGCGGGCTTCGAAGGGAAGACTTTGAGCCGGATGTGTCGGCAAAGACCATCGCCCGCATCGAGCAAGAAAAGGTGAAGCGTGTCCAACGCAAGACCCTGGACGTTCTCGCGAATCGGCTATCGGTTGAAGCAGATGAGATAGGGACGTATTGATTCCCCAGAGGTGTGGCCTGTGGAAAGTGGGGTGCTTGTAGCGCGGGGCTGGAAGCCTATGCCACGTTTCCCGCTCGCGGTAGGATGTTGTCTTGCACCGCCCGATCCTCCGGCTCGGCCTGCCTTGATAGCAATGCTAGCAGTGACAGCACCGCGCCACCGTCCGAGGACAACCCGCCGGCGCCCCAGCCCGCCGGGAAACATGCACGGCCCTTGCCAACCGGCGGCCCCGGGTGGTAGGGTATCACCATGACGACGACCTCCGCGCCCTCGCACAATCCGATTGCCCGATTCGTTGAAGCCTACTGGGTGCAGTCGCGGCGGCCGCTGGCCAGCTTGGTGTTCGTGGCGCCGCTGCTGGTGGTGTACGAGGCGGGCGTGCTGCTGCTCGGGGCCGCGCAGGTCCGCGCCGGCGCCGACGATTGGCTTCGGCAGTCGCTCGACTTTCTGGGATTCGGGCAGTATTTTCTCTTGCCCACCCTCACCGTCTCCGCCCTGTTGGCCTGGCACTATCTCAGCCGGGAGCCGTGGCACCTTTCGCGCGGGCTGATTCCGGCCATGGCGGCCGAGTGCGTGGCACTGGCCGTCGGCCTTCGCCTGATCCTGCAGATGCAGGGGCTGCTCTTTGCCCAACTGGTGCGACCGGTACCGTTGAGCATCACCTCGGCGATCGCCCGGGCGGTGGGCTTCCTCGGCGCGGGAATCTATGAGGAGTTGCTGTTCCGCCTGCTGCTATTGGCCCCCATGGCTTGGGGGCTGCGCCGCCTGGGCGTGAAGCCGGCGCTGAGTTTCGTGGTGGCCGCGGCCGTGACGAGCCTGCTGTTTTCCGCGGCGCATCACGTGGGGCCGGCGGGCCATGACTTCGTCTGGTTCGATTTCGTCTTCCGCTTCTTCGCCGGCGTCTTCTTCGCCATCCTGTTCGTGTACCGCGGATTCGGTATCGCCGCGGGCGCCCACGCGGGTTACAACATTTTGGTTGGAGCCTTTCAGTAAGGCACGCGGTTTGCACAGTCCCCGGCTGCTCCTCCGGCTTTTTTTCCGCCCAAACCCCCCTTGGATACCTCGCCGCCTTGGGCCTATAATGCGCGTATCAGCATTGACGTTCATGGCGCTCCAATCGGAGCCATATCATACGGAACCCGCACCAAGCCGGAAGGCAGGGCGCGACGTCCGCCGAGAGCGGGCGGCTCGCTTCCAGGCGGGGGGCGTTCCACAGCGAGAGGATTATCGACGTGCTTACTGTCCGGCCGAAAGTGGCGGAGTTGATGTTTCGATTGTACGGCCGCCCGCTACATCCCGAATTGTTCGAAATCTACGCTTCCCGCACCGTGCAACGAGGCCCCTACCAGGCCAAGGTCGACATCACCAGCGCCGGCCACGTAGTCACGTGGCGCTACGGCGACATGACGCTGACCGAAGTGGCCGCTTCCGCCCAGCATCCCTTGCCTCAGCAGCGGCGCCTGATCTCGCATTGCCTGAAGGGCAGCCACAGCGACCACGTCGACTGCCGGGGCGGCGTGTCGTACCACGTCGACTTTCAGCTCGAACCGGTCGAACCCGAACTGTTCTGGATATTCCAAGAGGAACTGGCGTTCGACGGCGAGCGCCAGGGCATGCTGCACAAGTTCGATTCCAGCGGCCGCATCGCGCTGGGCGCGCTGAGCTACATCCATACCGAAACCCGCAACCGCAGCCTCACGGTGCAGGCGTTCCATACCTTTCCCGACGACTACGCCATTGTGAAAAGCCAGTCGGTCTTCCGGCTGCCGCCGCCGCACGGCAAACGCTAGAGCGATTCGAGCGCCGCGCGGAACACCGCGAGCTTCTCGCTGATGAGCCTCGAATACGGCTCCAACTCGGCTGCCCGCGTCTGGTACTTCACCGCGTTGGCGTAGTCCTGCCTGGCGAAGTAGACGTGGGCGAGGGTGTCGTAGTAGGCGCCTTCATCCGGGCGTAGTTCGAGCGACTTGTTCGAGTAACGCAAGGCCTCGTCGAGGTCGCCCTCCGTATTGCCGATCAGCCACGCGAACTGGTTGTACCACCTCGCCTCGTCGGGATACCGGTCGATGTTCTCGCGCAGCTCCTCGGCCGACGCCCGAATCATCTCCCGCGTCGCCCGCCGGTACGCCTCGCTCTGGTTCGGCAGGCGGTACCGGGCGATCAGCGCGTCGAGTTCGCCCGGGTCGTCGGCCAGCGCCCGGTCGAGGTACTCCCGCTCTTTCGCATACTCCTCCAATCCGTGGTAATGCCGCGCCAAGTAGTAGTGCCTCTTGGCGCGGGTCATGGCGGGCGTCATCCGCGCGCGGGCGAAGCCCGGATTCATGCTCAACTGTTCGGCGAAGTCCGGATCGCGCTCGAACTGTTCGACGAGCGCCTCGAGCACTTGCGCGGCCTCCCGGGCCTCGCCGCGGTCGTACAGCATGTGCGCGAAGGTGTGCCGCGTGGCGATGGTCACCAGGTCGTTCTCGGCGCCGTGGTCGAGCACGTAGCGGAACTCGCGCGCCGCCCACTCCGGACGGTGGCGCCGCCACAGGTCCAGGGCCAGCCGCCGCCGTTCGTCGAGCCAGGTACGGTTGCTCCCCGGGCGCAGCGCCAAGGCCCGCTCGGCCGTCTGCTCCGCCCGTTCCGTCTTCCCCTGCCCGGCCTGCGCCTCGGCCACCAGATACAACAGTGCCGGCGTGGTCTCTACCGGCCCCGCGAAGCGCTCGGCCAGTTCATCGGCCAGGTTCCATGCCTCCTGGGCAATGAACCACTCGAGCAGTTTCCGCAGCTCGTCGGTATCGCCTCGCTCCAAGGCGATCAAGCGGCGCATGGCCTCGACGGCCCCTTCCCGCCGGTCCAACTGTTCGAGCCATGCCACCTGGAACCGCAACAGGGCTGCCGCCACGTCGGCCTGGACGGCGCCCGCCGCGCGCCCCGGATGCGCTGCCGCGGCCAACTCCTCTTCGGCAAACCCGGCGAAGTGCGAGACCAGCGCCTCCGCATCGCGGTAATGCTCCGCCCAGGCCACCAGCCATCGCCCGCCCGGACGCCGGCTGCCGCCGAGCGACCGGCGGATGGTCTCCGCCACCTCCGGCGCGGGCGAGGGGGCGTCCACGCAAACGGCCAAAAGCTCAACGGCCGCCAGTTTCGACATCGCGCTCGACTGCTCGAATCGGACGATCCGGCACAGCGCCTCCACGCCGAGCGCGTCGGGCAGCCGCGCCAGCTTTTCGATCCGCTCGCGGCGGTCCTCCGGCTTCAGCCAGCCGTAGTGGTCCAATAGCGCCTCCACCTGCGGAGGGTCGTCGGCGCGCGTCCATTCCACCTGCACCAGCCGGAGCAGGTAGCGGGCCCGGGCGGCAATCTCCAGGTCGTCGTGCAGCGTGGCCGCGCTGAGCGCGTCGAACGCCTCGGAACCCAGTTCCGACAATGCCTCCTGCGCCTGCTGGCGCGCGAAATAGTCGCGGTCGCCAAGCTGCTCGATGAGCCGGGCAATTTGCTCGTCGCGCGAAATGGGGGGCGGCGAGTTTTCGCGCGGGCCGCCGGGCGCCGCCGGCGCCGTCCATGCCGCCAAGGCAATCAGAAACCCGGCGATACGCGCCAAACGCGGGCTATTGAAAGGCATACACACACCTCCCCGGGGTGCAGGAACGGGCTTGCGATAACGGTCCACCATGCAAAGGCGCCAGGCGCCGTTTCCCCAGTCACGGATCGATCCCGAGCAACTCCTCGACGGCTCGATCGATCGCCTCGGGGTCGACCGAGCTTTGCGGTTCGGGAAAAGTATAGGCTACTTCCCCGTCGCGATCATAAAGGCGCAACTGCGGCAGCGGTCCCGGCAAACCGAACTTTTCCGACGACTGAATACCCATCCCGTAACGGCTGATGAAGTTGTCGAACGTCGCTCCCTGGTCTTTCAGGAAGTCGAGCA
>SKJM01000643.1 GCA_007122045.1 Planctomycetales bacterium
CGGCCAGGCGGAAAGGGATGCGCGTCGTGCCGGGTGTTCGTCCTGCGTCTCCACGCACGCTGCGCTGGGGCATTCGGGGCGGGGCGTTATCCGAGAATCCGCTGCCAACGCCGGCGATTCCACGCGATCTTCTGGGCGTTGGTCATGCGGGCGAAGTCGGGCCGGCCGTCGGGGGTGGTGGGGTAGTCGGGCTCGGACGCGCCGGGGGCGGCAGTGGGGGACGGGCGGGCGGCGCCGGAGTAGGCGGCGGCGCGCTGGGTGGGCTGCAAGTCGTCTGCCAGGCTGCGCAGCGGCCGGATGCCGTGGCGCTGAAGGGCGCCGTGGTACGAACGCACCCCCTCGGCAGGCTCCAGATGCCCGTCGGCCACCGCGCGCAGGTGCTCGATGAACGCCGGCTGGTGCTCCGCGTTGTTGATCATCCGGCCATAGAGGGCGACGCGGGCGCCGTACTTGCGGGCCTCCCAAAGCTGGTGGAAGGCGTCGAAGGTCGTGCCGGAAGAACCGCCCAGGATGCCCACCACCAGCCGCGAATCGTAAGCGACAAGCTGCTCCATGACGGCCGGGCCGTGGTAGGCGATCTTCAGGAACAGCGGGCGCGCCGAGCCCGCGGCGCCGGCCAGGGTGCGGGCGATCATGTCGTTGATGAACCGGCCGAGGTCGGGGATGGGCGCGACGGGGGCGTTCGGGTCGAACACCTCGAGGAAATGGCGGAATCCCTTGGCCGAGGCTTCGTCGCGGAAATGCTTGTATTCCTGGAGGGTTTGGTGGTCGGGGGTCAAGGCGTTGTTGAACGTGACCGAGTACAGCCCCAGGTCGACGCCCCCGCGGCGCTCGTGCGGCTCGCACACCGGCTTGCCGCACATGGCCTGGTCGATCGAGGCCGAGCGGAACGGGCGCGAGGGCTCCTTCGGGTACCCCCCGCCCTGGGCCAGCCAGATGTCGGTCGTGTCGTTTGCGCGGATGGCCGGGGTTATATGGCTTTGGTCGAAAAGCCGTTCCTCGAACACGAGCACCTCGGCGTTGCCGGCGCTGATGAGCATCACGTCGAGCAGCCCCTGCCGCACGTTCTGGCGAATCAGCTCGCGGTATTCGTCCAACGAGCGGAAGCGGCCCTCCTCGGCGTGGTGCTCCGGGCTGCGGCCGGGGGCGGCCATGCCGAAGGCCATGTCGGCGTCCTTCGCGTCGGCCAGGATGAACTCATCGCAGGCCGGGTCGGCAAGAATTCGGGCCAGTTTTCGGTCTAATGATTTTTCGGTCATGGTCGTCTCCCACCCTACTCTACTATGCCCATGCACCGGTGGCAAGCCGTGTGGCCTCTACACGAAGCCACGCTATTTCCGACTGCTCCGGGCCTGCAAGGAACGCGGTACCGCCGGCCTCCATAAATGGGCGGCCAGCCGGTGAACGCGAGAACTCGTCGGCCCGGGTCTGGAAATCGACCAGGAAGCAGAGGTTGTTGGCGGTGGCCTTCCGGCCGCTTGCTTCGACTTGCTTGGCGCCGAACACGTCGACCGCGCCCGGCTTGGCCAGGAAGACGTGTTTGCCGACGTCGACGGCGGCGGCCTGTTCGGGGTGGAAGTAGGGGGACGACTCGATGGCCACGGCGTCGAGCTTCTGCTCCAGCAGGCGGCGGCAGCCGGAAAGGCCCGTGAAACGCCGGTTCTCGTCGATGCCGCCGCTTTTTCCAAGGCCGGGTGTCGATCGTTGGTCATCGCGCATCGTGGAACTCCTTGCTTGGTGGTGCATGGCACTCGCCCAACGGTGGGTGCGCGAGGACGTTTGGATGGCCCACCTGCGGCGATTAAGGCGGCTGTAGACGGCGGGAATGAGGGCTCGCAGGCCTGTCGCACCGGATTATCTTCAGCCGCCGTGCGGAGCAGCCGCTCGCCGGTCATGATGCGGCCGCCCACGCCCGTAAACACGATGGGCGTGGGCCATCGCTCGGCCGCCGTGCGGATCGAGTCGGGGACGGGCAGGAAATTGCCCCAGTTGCCCGGCCGCAGGCCCCGTGGGTAACCGCCGCCCATGCACACTCGCCCAGCGTACGCGGCCACTAGGCCGGCGCCCAACAACCATACCCCGAACAACACCGCACCACTTACTCGCCCATTACGCATTGGATGGCTCCTGTCTTGGCTCTTCCGTTTCTAGTCATTCATGCCGCTTCGCGGCACCCGGAAACGAGAACGCCAACCGGCCTAGCGCGTCGGTGCGGATTCGGATCTATAATGTCGCTCGTTGAATTGGCTCGGGAGGCTGGTAGGATGGAGGAGTTGGAGCGATACGTCCAAGCGGCATACACCGATCGAGGCGCAGGGGAACAGATGTTACTGCTGCCATGATCGGCCCAAACGCCGACGACGAATCCCCGCCTCCCGGTCAGCTTGGACCCTCTATAACGGGGGGGCTGGGGCCCTTCCATCACAAGTAGGCCCGGCAGGATTCGAACCTGCAACCAACAGATTATGAGTCTGCTGCTCTAACCGTTGAGCTACGGGCCCAAAGAGGGTCTTTTGTAGTCGTTTCGGGATTCGCGCGGCCCTCTTGCAACAGCCGGTACGGTTCCTGATACGCTCCGCAGGCGGAAAACGGCACCCGCCCGCAGGAAAGGGGCGGGTGATGGTTGCACCACCTATAATCGGTAGACTGGAAGGCCGACACCCTACGTCAGTCTACCGCGCCGAAGTCGGCCAAGGAAGCCGGCGTTTGGGCCATTGCTTGGAGACAGGGCCTCTTGGTTCACGGTGCAGGACAGAGTTCGCCAACCGTAGCGAGGTTTTGGCCTGTTGGCTACGGGCATATCTCGTCATGAGCCCCCTTCGTTCGACAGGCGGTGGCCTTGACAGCAAGCATTGCGTACAGTTTCATGGACGTGTTTAGGGCCGCCGGCCGAGGACCGCGAATCGAGGTTTCATGATGCGACGAATTTGGCTTGCCATCCGGGTATTTTTCCTCGTCTTGTTCCGCCGGGAGGTGGCCGAAGCCGTGCGGGCGGTCCTGGAGGTCCGGACAGCCCCACCCCGGAAGGCCGTGGAGCCGCCCGAGGTGAAGGTGCCGAAGAAGCCGGCCCCGCCCAAGGCGCCGCAGCGCAGCGAGGCGTTGACGCTGCTCGCCGCCCTGCAACGGGAAGCCCGGTTCGTCGACTTCGTCGAGGAGCCGCTCGACGACTATACCGATGCCCAGGTGGGGGCTGCGGCGCGCGATGTGCATCGCAATTGCCGGGCCGTCGTCCGGCGGCTGTTCGCTCCGCAACCCCTGGTCAGCGACGCCGAAGGCGCCGACATCGAGGTCCCCCGTGGCTTCGACCCTGGCCGGTACCGCCTGGTGGGGCAGGTGGCCGGCGAACCGCCGTTCCACGGCCGGCTGGCACACCCTGGCTGGGAGGCGGCGAGGTGCGAGGTCCCCACCTGGTCCGGCGGCAAGTCGGCCGTGCGGGTCATCGCGCCGGCTGAGGTGGAACTATAGGGGGGCGGAAACGGAATCCAAAATAGCCAAGCATACGACGGAAAAGCTGCACTCATGACAAACGGCGCTGCGACGCAAATGGCGGACTATATTGTCGGGATCGACTTGGGCACGACGAACTGCGTGCTCGCCTACGCGCCGCTGGAGGGCGATACGCCGGAGGTGCGCCTGCTCGACATCCCGCAGCTTGTGGCCGCGGGCACGGTCGAGGTCCGCCCCTCGCTTCCCTCGTTTCTCTACCTTGCCAGTCCACACGAGGCCGCCGGCGGGGCGCTCGACCTGCCGTGGGCGTCGGGGCAGACGTTCGCCGTGGGCGAGTACGCGCGGCGGCAGGGGGCCGAGGTGCCCGACCGGACCGTGGTGGCCGCGAAGTCGTGGTTGTGCTACAGCCGGGTCGACCGGCACCAGCCTATCCTCCCGTGGGGCGCGCCCGACGAGGTGCCGAAGATTTCGCCCGTAACGGCCACGCAGCGGTACATTGAACACCTGCTCGCCGCCTGGCACGCGGCCATGCCCGAGGCGCCCATCGCCCGGCAGCGTGTCGTGCTGACCGTGCCCGCCTCGTTCGACGCCGCCGCCCGCGAATTGACGCGCGAGGCGGCGCTGGCGGCCGGGCTGCCCGACGATTTCGTGCTGCTCGAGGAGCCGCAGGCGGCTGTGTACGCCTGGCTGGCCGCCCGGGGCGACCGGTGGCGCCGCGACCTGGGTGTGGGCGATTGCCTGCTGGTGTGCGACGTGGGCGGGGGCACGACCGACCTGACGTTGGTGGGCGTGGCCGAGGAGGGCGGCGAGCTGCTTTTGCAACGCCTGGCCGTGGGGAACCACCTGCTGGTGGGTGGCGACAATATGGACCTGGCGCTGGCGCACTTTGTCGCGGCGCGATTCGCCGAGCAGGGCACCGAACTCGACCCCTGGCAATCGGTCGCCCTGTGGCATTCGTGCCGGGCCGCGAAGGAGGCCCTGCTGGCGCCGGGCGACCGCGAGGACGCCGCCGCCACCCATCCGATTTCGGTCCTGGGGCGCGGCCGGCGGCTGATCGGCGGCACGGTGACCGTCGAGGTCGAGCGGCAGGCCGTCAGCGACCTGCTCATCGACGGGTTCTTCCCGCGCAGCCGGCTCGACGAGAAGCCGGCCCGGCAGCGGATTAGCGGGTTTCGGGAAATTGGTCTGCCGTTCGAGGCCGATACGGGGGTCACGCGACACCTGGCGGCTTTCTTGAAGGCGCACGCGGGGGAAGGCGAGGAATTGGCCGTGCGGCCCACCCACGTGCTGTTCAACGGCGGTGTGTTCAAGGCCGAGTCGTTCCGCCAGCGGCTGCTCGACGTGCTGGGCGAATGGTTCGGGGGCGGCGAGGCCGCGCCGCGGGCGCTGGCCGGCGAGCACGACCTCGACTCCGCGGCCGCCAAGGGAGCCGCCTATTACGGCTGGGCCAAGCGGGCCGGCGGGGTGCGCATCCGCGGCGGCACGGGCCGGGCCTACTACGTGGGCATCGAAACGGCCGGGCTCGCCGTGCCGGGCGCCCCGCGGCCGCTACGGGCGTTGTGCGTGGTGCCCTTCGGCATGGAGGAGGGCACCGAAGCCGACGTACCCAGCGGGGAGATCGGGCTGGTGGTGGGCGAGCCGGCCCATTTCCGCTTCTTCAGTTCGCCCACGCGCAAGGAGGACCGGCCGGGCGACGTGTTGGCCCACTGGAGCCCCGACGAACTGACCGAGACCGATCCGCTGGAGGCCACGCTGCCGGCCGACGAGGCCGTCGACGAGCCCTACGTGCCCGTGAAGTTCCGCTCCCGCATTACCGAACTGGGGATGTTCGAACTGTGGTGCGTGAGCACCCAGAGCGACAAGCGCTGGAAGCTTGAGTTCAGCGTCCGCGAGCCGGCGGAGTAACCGTTTACGGGCCGGCTGCGGCCCCGCGGTGCGGTGAGCCCGAGTTCCAGGAGAAAGCCGTGAATTTGCCAACGCTCTCCGCGCTCGACGAGGTCCCGGTGGTCTGCCGTCTGGAAAACCTCCGAAGAATCATCCCGGCTATCGGCCCTCCGGCTCCTTCGCCGCGTCCCAGCGCTCGGCGAGGTCGCGGAAACCTCCGACGCCGCTGGTGAGGACGAACCGGGCGACGCCGGCGGCGGCCGGGCGCGCCTCGGCGGCGAACGCGGCCAGCCGCCGGCTATCCTCCGGGTCCGGCGAATAGCGGAGGCTTGCCAGCAGGGGGAAGAGGGGCTTCGCGCCCCAGACGTGTTCTTCCTGATCGATCGTCGCCAGGCGGTCGAGGCGGGCGAGGGTGAAGCGA
>SKJM01000794.1 GCA_007122045.1 Planctomycetales bacterium
CGACCTGAACTACGACAACCCCGAGGTCCGCAAGCAGATTGCGGCCGTGCTGGACCACTGGCTGCGGCTGGGGGTCGACGGCCTGCGGCTCGACGGCGTGCCCTACCTGTTCCAACGCGAGGGCACCACCTGCGAGAACCTGCCGGAAACGCACGACTACCTGAAGCAACTCCGGGCGCACATCGACGCGAAGTTCACCGGCCGCATGCTCCTGGCCGAGGCCAACCAGTGGCCCGAAGACGCCGCCGCCTACTTCGGCCACGGCGACGAATGCCACACGGCGTTCCACTTCCCCCTGATGCCGCGGATGTACCTGGCGCTGCAACTGGAGGACCGATTCCCCATCATCGACATCCTGGGGCAAACGCCCGACATCCCCGACAACTGCCAGTGGATGCTCTTCCTGCGCAACCACGACGAACTGACGCTCGAAATGGTGACCGAGCACGAACGCGACATGATGTACCGCTTCTATGCCCGCGACCCCCAGGCGCGGTTGAACCTCGGCATCCGGCGGCGGCTGGCCCCCCTGCTGGGCAACGACCGGCGGAAGATCGAGCTGCTTTCGGGCCTGCTGTTGTCGCTGCCGGGCACGCCGATCATCTACTACGGCGACGAGATCGGCATGGGCGACAACATCTATCTGGGCGACCGCAACGGGGTGCGCACCCCCATGCAGTGGAGTGCCGACCGGAACGCCGGCTTCTCGCAGGCCAACCCGCAGCAGCTCTACCTGCCGCCGATCATCGACTACCAGTACCACTACGAGACGGTGAACGTGGAGACGCAACAGGAAAGCCCGCATTCCCTGCTGGGTTGGATGCAGAACATCCTCCATTTGCGCCGCGAGATGCCGCCGCTGGCCGAAGGCACACTCGAGTTCCTCCACCCCAACAACCCGAAAGTGCTGGCCTTCCTGCGCCGGCACGAGCAGTCGTAC
This sequence comes from Planctomycetales bacterium, assembly GCA_007122045.1. GTDB lineage: Bacteria > Planctomycetota > Planctomycetia > Pirellulales > Thermoguttaceae > PWXP01. The sequence goes on from SKJM01000794.1 coordinate 941, forward strand.
GTGTTGGTGGTGGCGAACCTTTCGCGGTTTGCACAGTACGTGGAGTTGGACCTTTCCGCCCATCGCGAGAAGACGCCGGTCGAGGTGTTCGGCGCGATCCGCTTTCCCCGCATCGGCGAGTTGCCGTACCTGCTCACGCTCACCCCCTACGCCTTCTACTGGTTCGTGCTGGAGCCGGAAGGGGCTCGCGTCGACCACCTGGAAACGCGGTTCGACCTGCCGGCCCTGGAAACTCCGGCGCCCTGGACCCGCGTGCTGCAACCGCCGGCCGTTCCGGCGTTGGAGCGGGCCCTTCCCGGATATCTTGTTTCGCGCCCGTGGCACCGCCGCCGGGCCATCGCGGTGAAGGCGGCCAAGGTGCGCGACGTCGTCTCCCTGGGCCGCACCAGCGAAGGGGCGCAAATCGAACTGGCGGTCGTCCGCGTACAGTACGAGGACGGGCAGGACGCCGGTTACCTCATCCCCATCGACTTCACCGCCGAGAGCCTGGCCGCGGAAACCGACGCCGCCTCCTCCGAGCGCACCATCGCCCGGCTGACCGTCGAGCACAACGGGTTCAACGAGACGGGCATTCTGGCCGACGCATTCGGCGAGCCGGCCTTCTGCGAGCTGCTGCTGGATGCGGTGGCCGCGCGGCGCAGGCTGCCGGGCCGGCACGGAACCCTCCTCGCCCGCCCCACCACCGCCTACCGCCGCATCCGCGGCGAGCCGGAGGCCGTGCTGCACGTCCACCAGCGGCGGGAAGAACAGAGCAACAGCGTGGTGGCCTACGGCGACCGTTTCCTGCTGAAGCTGTTCCGGCGCATCGAAGAGGGCATACACCCCGAGCTGGAAATGGGCGTCTACCTGACCGAGACGGCCGAGTTCGCCCACATCGCCCCGGTCGCCGGCGCGGTCGAGTACCGCACGGCCGACGGCCATACGATGACCGTGGGAATGCTCCAGGGCTTTGTCGAGCATCAACACACGGCGTGGGACCAGGCGCTCGACACCTTGGAGTCGTTCCTGCAGGCCGTCTCGGTGGAACCGCCGATGGTGCTCCCCGAAAGCGAGGCCCCCGGCAGGCGGACCGCCACGGAACTGGCGGCCCAGCCGCTCCCGAAGCCGGCCGAGCGGTTTCTGGGACACTACCTCGAGTCGATCTACCTGCTGGGCCGGCGGACCGCGGAACTGCACAGGGCCCTGGCGGCGAGCGACGCCCCCGCCTTCCGGCCCGAGCCCTTTCTGCCGTTCCACCAGCGGGCCCTCTACCAGTCGGTGCGCAGCGCGCTGGGGCGGGCGCTGCGAACGCTGCACGCGCGCCTTCCGGACCTGCCCGGCGAACTGTACGAACCCGGCCGGCGACTGCTCGAATTGGGCAGCGGCGGGCTGGCCGCGGTGCGAGACCGCTTGCAGCAGGACCTGACCGCCCAACGCATCCGCTGCCACGGCAACTACGGGCTCGACGAAGTGCTGTGCCAGGCCGACGACTTTGTCATCGTCGACTTCGAGGGCGACCCGAACCGCTCCATCGCCCAGCGCCGCGCGAAGGCGTCGCCGCTGCGGGACGTGGCGGGTATGCTGTGGTCGTTCGACCGGGCGGCGCGGTGCGGCCTTCGCGAATACTGCGCGGTGACGGAAGTCGACGCGCCGGAACTCGCACGGTTGACCGCGTGGATCGACTTCTGGCGCGCGTGGACCGGGGCCGAGTTCGTCCGCGCATACCTGGCCGCAATGAGTTCCTCCCCCGTCCTCCCACGCCCGGCCCAGGCCGTCCAACCGTTGCTCGACCTGTACTTCGCCGAGCGATGCGCGGCCGTGCTGGACGACGAGTTGGAAAATCGCCCGAGCGAAGCGCTGCTGTCCCTTCGTCAAATGCAGGCCTTCCTGGAAACCGCCCATCCGGTCAAGGAGTAACACGCGCCATGGCACACGACCCCTTGCAGGCACTGGCCCGACTGTACGGCGTCTACACCACGTATAAGGACGTCTGGAAGAACCTTCGGCGCCCGTCCGAGGAGTCCATCGTGCGGACGTTGCAGCTCTTGGGCGCGCCGCTGGCGCGGCCCGCCGATGCGGCCGCCGCCGTCCGCAGTCGCCGGCAGGAACTGTGGCGCGAGTGGCTCGAGCCGGTCGTCGTCGCGTGGGACGGGCAGTTGCCCGGCTTGAACGTTCGGCTCCCCGACGCCCTGCAGAACGAGCGCTACCGGGGCCGCATCGAACTGGAAGACGGCGGTACCGTGGAGTTCGAGGGCCGCGCGGCCGACCTGCGCGTCGGCAGCCGATCCAACGTCGAGGGAATGGGCTACACGGGCCGGCGCATGGCGGTCCCCTCCGCGCTGCCGCACGGTTACCACCGGCTTCACCTCGCCGTCGGCAACCGGCACGCCGAGAGCCTGATCATCGCGGCCCCAACCCGGGCCTACGGCGAGGCGGGCGGTGGCACGAGCGGTGGCCCTTCGCCGCAGCGGCCCGCGGCACGCGCGGCCGAAGAAAGTCGGGACCCGCTCGCGGCTTCCGAGCAGCAACGGCTCTGGGGCGTGTTCCTGCCGCTGTACGCCTTGCACCGGCAGTCGAGCGCCGGGGCCGGCGACCTCTCCGACCTCGAAGCGCTGATGGAATGGACGGCCGCCCGGGGGGGAAGCCTGGTCGCCACCTTGCCGTTGCTGGCGACCCTGTGGGAACTGACCGACGACCCCAGTCCGTACAACCCCGCCACCCGGCTGTTCTGGAACGAGTTCTACCTCGACCCGCGGCGGATTCCCGGCATCGACGCTTGCCCGGCGGCGCAGCAGCATCTGCAAGCGCTTCCCGCGGCAGCCGTGCAGCCCGGGGGAGCGGGGTCGGACCTGGTCGACTACGCGGGGCAACTGGCCGTCAAGCGCCGCGCGCTCGAAGCGCTGGCGGCCGAGTTCTTCGCCCGGCCTTCCTCCGCCCGCGAGGCCCTCGCGCAGTATTGCCGGCAGAACCCCGAGTTGGAGCGGTTCGCCCGCTTCCGCGCGGCCGGCGAGCGGCAAGGCCGCCCGTGGCCGCAGTGGCCCGAGCCGCTCCGCGGCGGCACCGTCACCGCGGCCGACTACGATGAGGACGCCTTCCACTATCACCTGTTTACCCAGTGGCAGGTGGAGCAGCAGCTCGAAGCCCTGACCGGGCACGCGCGGCAGTTGAATCTGCTCTGGTACCTCGACGTCCCCCTGGGCGTCAACGGCGACGGATACGACGTGTGGCGGGAGCCGGAATTGTTCGTGCGCGAGGCGTCGGGCGGCGCGCCGCCCGACTCGTTCTTCACCAAGGGGCAGAACTGGGGATTTCCGCCCTTCCATCCCCATGCGCTGCGCCGTCAGGAGTACGGCTATTTCATTCGCTCCTTGCGGAACCACCTGCGGCACGCCCGCGTGCTGCGCCTCGACCACGTGATGGGACTCTACCGGCTGTACTGGATTCCGCACGGGTTTCCGGCCTCCGACGGGGCATACGTCCGCTATCGGATGGACGAATTGTGCGCGATCCTCACCCTCGAATCGCACCGGTTCGGAGCCCGGATCGTCGGCGAGAACCTCGGCACCGTCCCGCCGGCGGTCGACGAGGCGATGCTGCGCCACGGGCTCGACGACATGTACGTGCTCCAGTACGAAACCAACCCGGAAAAAGGCCCCACGCTGCGCCCTCCCCCGCCGACCGCGGTGGCCAGCGTGAACACGCACGACATGCCGCAGTTCGCCGCCTACTGGCAGGGGCTCGACATCGACGACCGCGTGAAACTCGGCCTCTTCAGCCAAGACGAGGCGGAAGTGGAGCGGGCCCGGCGGGCGGAACTGCGGGCGCAACTGGTCGCCTTCCTCCAGGCCGAACGCCTGCTCGACTCCGCCACGCCGGACCTGCTCGCGGTGCTCGAAGCCTGCCAGGCCTACCTGGCCAAGAGCCCGGCGCGGATCGTGCAGGTGAACCTCGAAGACCTGTGGGCCGAAACCGAGCCGCAGAACCGGCCCGGCACCTACCGCGAGCATCCCAACTGGCAGCGCCGCGCCCGCTATCCGCTTGAAACCTTCCGCGACATGCCCGCCATCGAGCGCATCCTCGCCACGGTCCACCGGCTGCGGCAAGAGGCGCGTGCGGAAGATGGGGGTTCGGAAGCGTAGGCGTGTTTGCGGACGGCCGGACACGCTCCCGCCCCCGCCCACCTTCTTTCCCCGCCGGGCTTGCCCCGGCCGGTTCCATGACTGGCCGGCTACACTCACCACCCCGCACACTCCCCTCTTTCCCCGCCGGGCTTGCCCCGGCCGGTTCGATGACTGGTCAGCTACATCTTCCCGGCGTGTCTCAGTCATCACATTCGAATGGACGCCGGTATTCGCGGTCCGGCAATCCCAGACTGGAAAGGTCTGGCTCACCTTCTTCGTCTGCAATCTTCTGCATTAGTTCACGTATGGCATCACACTCCGAGTGAAGTCCTTTGTATAACGCCGGAAAGCCAAATGGCGGTTCCGGTTTCGTTGTCGAGGCCCCGTGCTCCAGGAGAATCTTGATAATGTCGACATTCCTCGCGTGAATTGCGCACGATAATGGCGATGGACCGCCATGCGGCAATCGCCCATTGGGATTCGCACCCATTTCCAAGAGCAACTCCACAACGTCGGTTCTCCCCTTCTCTGCAGCAAAGCACAAAACATAATACAATCTGCATTCTCCCGGAGTGTGTTGTACGCACCGCGGCAAAGCGCTCGCGTAGATAGTTTCTCGAATCGTACGAGGGAAGAGTGAACTGCGGGGAGCATTGCTGAGAGAACCTCGCGTGCCACGCTTGACCGCCACTTGGCCTACCTGGCGTCGA
>SKJM01000401.1 GCA_007122045.1 Planctomycetales bacterium
CAGCACGAAACGGTCAGCGGCTGGGCCAGGTCGAACAACTCGTGTTGCGGGAACGTGGCCATTCCGCCTTCGCGGAGGTCCAGAACGGTTTCGGTGCCCTTGGCCGCGCCGTGCCGACGGCCCACGAGCGGCGAACCCTCGTGCAGCACGCCCGTGGGCGTGGCGTCGAACCGGGCCGTGAACACCGGTTCTCGAACGATCTTCGACACGGCCTTGGCGGCCGGTGACGGTTCGCTTTCCGCGCCCCTCGCACTCACCGCCCGAACGTGGTATGTATACGAAACGCCGGGTTCCGCCGTGGCGTCGGCAAAGGTCGAGCCGGGCACCGGCTGCTCGGTCAGGCGTTCGAGGGGGCCGTCGGGCGTCGCGCGCCGGTCCACGTGGTAGCCCCGCACGATCGCGTCGGGCACGTCCCATTGCAGCCGGACCGAATACGACGCCGGCACCGCCTCCAGCGCGGGAGGAGCGGGCGGCGGCATGGGCGGAGGAACTTCGACCCGCGCGTAGCGAGGCCGGCTCCGCTCTTCCTCGCGCACCAGCACCAACGCATAGTATTGCGTGCCCTCCGATGCGTCCCGGTCGATCCACGAGGACCGGGAACTTCGGGCGAGGAACGTGTCCTCGTTCGGCTCGAAACCGGCCCGGCCGTCGCGGTGCAATTCGGCCTCCAGGCCGATCGTCCACGCCGACTGCTCCCACGCCAGGTGCACCAGTCCGTCCCGGTCCGGTTCGGCCGAAAGCTCCGGCGGCTCCTCGGGCAACGGCGGCGGGACGAACAGCCGGCACGCGCCCGGCACCGCCTCGGCGCCCGGCATGTCGATCCGCGGCGCCGCCAGCGTCTCCTGCCGCGCTTCTTGAATGATCCGCAACATATTCTGATAGTGTACCGACTGCGTCGATGCGAAGCTGACGACCGGCTCGCCGGTGCGGTCGGGCGGTACGATCTCCTGCGGCGCGAACGCCCTGATCGGCTGGACCGCGTGGGCGTAGCGGCCGCCCCGCAGCAGGTGCAGCCGCTGCCGGCGCGGATCGACTTTGCGGTCGCGGCACCACGCCAGGCCGAACCCTTCGCCTCCCTCGGCCAGCGGCGCGCGGAGGATGCGGCTGTGCTCCGGCGTGCGGAGGTTGATCCAATCGTTCTCGAAGAAGGCCAGCCGGTCGCCTTCACCGTGGCATTGGATGCAGCCGGCCTTCTGCATCTCGGCCGTCAGTTGGGCGACGCTGCTCTGCCAGGGGCGGATGGCGGCCCCGCTGGGCGTGTAGTCCCACGTGCCGTGGTACAGGCCGTTGGTGTCGATCCAGGCCATGATCAGGTCGCGTTCGGTCCGGGTCAGCCCGGTCAAACGCCCCTCGTGCCCGCTGAGGATCACGTCGGCCAGCGGCGCGGCCCCGGAGCCGTGCGAGCGGGGTGGGAAGATCTGCGACGACCAGAACGCCGTGCCGTTCATGCAGTCGATGCCGGCAATCCAGTGGGCGGTCAGTTGGGTCTCGCGGCGGCTGACCAGGTTCTCGTAGCTGATGTTGAAATACTGGGTCCAGCCGCCGGAAAGGTCCATGCCGCCGCCGATGCCCTCCTCGCCGCCGTGGCAACTCACGCAGTTCCGGTCGAGCACCGGCTGCACCATGCTCGGGTAGTCGACGTAGCCGCTGCCCCACCGTTCGGGTTGAAGCTGGTCGGGCTCACGGCCGAGGACCGCCGGGAACCCGGCGGCCGACGCCGTGGTGCTCGCCTTGTGCTCGTGGCATCCGACGCACGAGCGGGTCGTTCCCGGCGCCGCCTGCACGAAGCTGCGCATGCTTTGCACCAGCCGGCCCTCCGCGTCGAGCGCTTGCAGGTACACGGCCCGGCCCGAGGGCACCTCGAAGTAGGCCGAGCCGTCTTCGTCGACCGGCACCACGCCGAGGAAGTTTTTCGGACTCCACGCCAGGGCGGCGCTGATGAGAAACACCTGGTTGAACGGGCTGCCGCCCATGCCGGTGGCGCTGACGCGCGACGTTTCCTCCAAGACGCGAAGCTGCTTCACCTCGCCGCGCTCGACGCCGTCGAGCCCCTGGTAAATGTCCTGCACGAGGAACCGGCCGGTCCGCGCCGTCCGGTCGACCGTGGACGCGATGACCGGCGGCCGCGGCCGCGGCTTGATAAGCATGGGCGAATGGAGGCAGATGCCCGGATCGTCCATCAGCAGCACGCGATTGCCCGACCGGTCGAGCATCTCGATGGCGTTCCGTTTGGCGCCCCGCGGCCGGCCGCTGAAGAGGAAAAGGTCCTCGGAGACGGGCCACGGCTCGCACGAGTTGCCCTGGTCGAACGTCGGATTGTTCGGGTGCTCCAGGTTCGTGATGGCCGCGATGTTGTTCTTGCCCATGTGCGGGTCCACCAGCGCAATCGAGCCGCGGGGCGTCGAATTATGCTTGGCGAACGTGCCCACAATCAGGTGCGAGCCGGGCACCGGCCGGGCGTCGAGAATGGCCTCGGGAAACACCATGTTGTTGGCATACAGGGCCGTCTCCTGGGTGCCGTCGGGGTTCACCGTCCACAGCGACTGGATCGTCAGCGCGTTCTTGTCGATGTACTCCCAGCGGCCGAACAGGATGCGGCCGTCCGGCAAAACGGCCGGGTCGAACTCGTTGACGTTGTTGACCGAAATCGGGTGGATGTCCGACCCGTCGGCGTTCATCACGTGCAGGATGGCCACGCCCGAGTTGGCGCACGGCACCAGGCCGCTGGCGCGCGTGGAGAGGAAGACGATCCGGTCGTCGGGCAGGTAGGCGGGTGCAACGTCGTGCTGCCCGCCACCGCTGCCGTGATACAGCACGTTGGTCGGTCCGGGGTCGGTCAGGCGGCGCAGGTTGCTGCTATCGACGTGAATCTCATAAATCGACGTATCGCCGTTGGGCTCGCCCTTGAAGCAGAACAGCAGCCGCTCGCCGTCCCAGGAGAGGTTCGGATAACTATACACGCCGTGCCCAAGCCCCCCCGGCGTATGCTCGTCGATGACCGTGCGGATGCGCCACTGGTCGCGGGGGTCGGCCGGGTTCTCCAGCACGTAGATGCCCCCCCCGCCCGGCGGCCACTTGTAAAACGTGTCGTAAATGTGGATGCCCGTGTACGAATGCCGCTTCACGAACAGCAGCGGGGCGTCGAGCTGCCGCCGCATGGCCCGTTCCCCCTCGGCGTCGGCGGCTTCAGCGGTGTAGCTTGTGCCGAAGGCGGGCAGGGTCAGGCCGGCCAACAGGGCCATGAGGCACAACCGCAGGCAATCAATACGGCGCATGGTTTTCTCCCGGTGTTCTCGGAATAGGGGAAATGTGTCCCCGGTTCACTTCGCGTGGTTCGGCTACGTGCAGGCGCGACGGTCTTTACATGGTGGATTGTTGAGGATTCCTCTGGCCTGCCGCGGGGGGCATGGGGCCGCCCGCTTCCGTTCCTGCACTCCCACTCTATTATCCCAAACCGCCCGCCGGGCCGCAAGCGCCCCGACTTCGGTGGTCTGCCATAATGAACGACGCGAACCGCCCCTGGCAGAAGTAGCCGCGCCGGTTCTCGCGGAAGTTGATCCGCCGCGTGTCGCGGCGATGGGCCTCGCCGGTGGCCCGCCACAACCCCTGCTTGGTCTCCGGCACCGCGATCAGGTGGTGGTTGGGCATCAGGCAACACGCCCAGGTCGCTACGCCCTCGTCGCGGCAATGGTCGGCCATCCATTCGATGTAGGCCGCATAATCATCGTCGCAGAAGGCTGCATGTAAAGGGGACCGTCCCATTTTCGCGGCCGGACCCGTTGACCCATTTTGGGGTGGCAATTTTCTCGTTTTCCACATTCCCCCTCCCCTTCTCCACCTGGCCGGATGGTCGCGGCTGCCACCTTCTAGCGACCACCCGATAGTGGACCCATGTATATTGACTCGATTCTAGCAAGTCGGACGCCGGTTGCAAGGCAAAGAATGGGCCGGCGGAAGCTCGGAAGCTACTCGGGGGCCATGTGGGGGAGAACTTCATCGTCGTAATGTGATGAACGGCGGTTGACCGTGAGTCGCATTGGGGGTAAAGTGGCGATTGTGTGGCAATAGCAACGCTTTGCTGTTTGGGGCGGAAAGTGAGGATTCCTGTATGGCTGCCATCGGCCAGTCGGCCATTTACGACGATCTGCTCGATTTGCTCAGCGACGGGGTCGAGCCGAAGCGGCTGCTTGGCTTTCGGCTGTCGGAGCTGCAGCAAGCCCGCCTCGATTTGCTACTGGAGAAGAGTCGCGAAGGAACGCTGACGGCGGGGGAAGCGGCTGAGCTGGACGATTTCGAGCAGTTCGAACACCTCGTTCGCATGCTCAAAGCCCGGTCGCTCCGGCAGTCGGACAAAGGACCACGCGACCATCCTTCGAGGTCCGGCAGCAAGTAATTCGGCGCGCCGCGAATCGCTGCGAGTACTGCCGCCTTCATCAGGACTTCGCCGCCTCGGCCCATCAGGTCGACCACATTATTGCGGAGAAACATGGCGGCCCGACCACGGCCGACAACCTTGCCTTCTCCTGCACGACGTGCAACCGGCGCAAAGGAAATGACATTGGCGCGATCGACCCGGAAGCTCAAGAGTTGGTACGCCTGTACAACCCTCGGACCCAGCGGTGGGACGACCATTTTCGCGTCGAGGACGCGAGCATCATCGGCATCACCCCTGAAGGACGCGCGACCGTAGAACTGCTGCGGTTGAATTCCTACGAGCGAATCGCGGAACGCGCCGAGTTGATCCGCGCCGGTTGGTTCTCCCGGCCGCCGGACCATTAACGAACACGCACTGCCCGTCCTGCGCGGCTAAGGATTCTCGACCCCTGGCACGATCGGCATACGATTTCGTTCCGGTCGCCGCCGGCACCTTGCTGGGGCGGATGAGGTGGTTGAACCTGGCCCCGGCAAGGGGTAGAATCGCTGCTCGCCGGTGGCAATTCGGCGCCGCTGGTTGTCCGGTGACATTCGATGAAGAAGGAGCCTATTTGCGGGCCAAACCCGGTTTGTGACCGTTCACGGGGTCACCGCCATCTTCACCGCCGGCACCCGCAGCGCCCAACGGGCGAAAAACCAGAAAAGACCGTAACCACCCGCCCCATCAACCGTAACCCATCACCCATCACCCATCACCCATCACCCATCACCCATCACCCATCACCCATCACCCATCACCCATCACCCATTCTCCATGGCCAGCGCCAATTTCAATACGACGAACAGTACCTTCCGCCAGCTCATGGCCAACGGGCTGACCTACCAGGTGCCGCCCTTCCAGCGCGATTACTCGTGGACCGCCGACGAGTGGGACGATCTTTGGCAGGACATCTCGGGCCTGTTCGACGAGGACCCCGAGCCGGCCCATTACATGGGCTACCTGGTATTGCAGTCGGACGATAGCCGACAATTCGACATTATCGACGGGCAGCAGCGGATTACCACGTTGAGTATCATGATCCTGGCGGCCATCTCGCACCTGAGCGACCTTCCAGATGTACAACGTGCGGCAGCCCCTGTCGCTGCTCTTGGCGGCGTTCGTGCGGTTCGGCGAGGTTGACCGGCCGTCGTTCCACCGGATCCTGCGCGCCGTGAGCATCGTCTCGTTCCGTTACAACGTAATCTGCAACATGCAGACCAACGAGCAGGAGCGGGTGTACAACGACCTGGCCGTGCGGCTGACCAACGGTGAGCTGACAACGGCGCGCGACGTGATTCGGGGACTGGAGGCCGTCTACCCGG
>SKJM01000773.1 GCA_007122045.1 Planctomycetales bacterium
AGGCCGCCACCTGCCGGCCATCGCCCTGGCCGGCGGCTTCTCGTTCGAGGATCAGATCTTCAAGGGGCTCGCGCTCGGCGCGCCCTGGGTGAAGCTCATCGGAATGGCCCGCGCGCCCATCGCCGCGGCCATGGTGGGCAAGACGATCGGGCGGAGCATCGAGGAGAGCCTCATTCCCGTGTACGTCGAACGCTTCGGCCACACCCGCGACGACATCTTCGTCACCGCCGGCCACCTCCGCCGCGAACTGGGCGACGCCGAGTTCGAGAGCATCCCCGCCGGCGCCCTGGGGCTGTACACCTACTACGAGCGGCTCGACCAGGGGCTGCGCCAACTGATGGCCGGCAGCCGGAAGTTCGCCCTGAAGCACATCGCCCGCAGCGACCTCGCCTCGCTCACCCGCGAGGCGGCCGAAATCAGCGGTATTCCTTACGTTGCCGACGTCGATCGGGCCGAAGTCGATAAGCTGTTGGCTTGCTGAGGGGCGGCGCGAACCGCTGTACCGACCGGCGAACACGAGACTGGTACTTTTCACGCTTGCCCGATGGACCCAACAGTCAATAGGACGCGTGCTCTACCGGCCCATCCAACCGCCGTCGACCAGGTACACCGCGCCGTGGACGTAATCGGAGGCGGCCGAGGCGAGGAAGACGGTGACGCCCTTGAAGTCGTCGGGCCGGCCCCATCGGCCGGCGGGAATGCGGGCGAGGATGGCCGGTTCGCGCTGCGGATCGGAACGCAGCGCCGCCGTGTTGTCGGTGGCGACGTAACCGGGCGCGATGGCGTTGACGTTCACCCCGCGGCCCGCCCATTCGTTGGCCAGGGCCATGGTCAACTGGGCGATGCCGCCCTTGCTCGCCGCGTAGCCCGGCACCGTAATTCCGCCCTGGAAGCTCAGCAGCGAGGCGGTGAACAGGATTTTGCCATGGCCGCGGGCGACCATGTCGCGCCCGAATTCGCGGCTGAGGATGAACTGGGCGTTGAGATTCACCTCCAGCACCCGGTCCCAGTATTCGTCGGGGTAGTCGGCCGCCGGCTTGCGGAGGATCGTGCCGGCGTTGTTCACCAGGACGTCGACGGGCGGGCACTGGTCGCGCACGCGCCGGATCAGTTCATAAACGGCCTTCCGATCGGCGAAATCGCACGCATAAGGGCGGAAGGATCGTCCCAGGGCGGTCACCTCGCGTTCAACCTCGCTGCCGCTCGGCTCGAGTTGGGCCGACACGCCGATGATATCGGCCCCGGCCTCGGCCAGCGCAACGGCCATCGCCTTGCCGATGCCCCGCCGGCAGCCGGTGACCAAGGCCGTCTTGCCGTCCAGTTTGAATAGCTCCCATACGTGCATGGGGTTCCTCGTTGGTTGGCTGTGCATGGGAAGGCGCCCTGGAACAACGACGTTCGCCGGCGCCCGTGCCCGACGCCCTCGCATCAGGGCCCGGAACTTCAGGGGCCCATTCTACTCAGTATTTCCGACCGGCTGAAGCCGGGACTCCAACAGGGCTTGCGGCCGCACCCTCCCCTTGCCTTACCGTTGGATGTTCCGATAATGGGGATAGTTGGTTTCGGATTTACCTTTCCGCGGATTGTCCCCATTTTCCGTCGGACGTTGCTGTGAAATCCCACAGGACAAGCCGGCTTGCCCGCCCCGAAGGAGGGCCGAAGCCCGGCCGCGCGGAAATCCATCGCTTCGAACAAAGGGAGCATCGTCATGCCGCTGGTTGTTGTCGGATCGGTCGCCTTGGATAGCGTGGAAACGCCCACCGAAACGCGGGAGAACCTGCTCGGAGGCTCCGCGGTGTTCTTCTCGTACGCGGCGAGCTACTTCACCCCCACTTGGCTGGTCAGTGTGGTGGGCGACGACTGGCCGCCCGAGCACACCGAACTGCTCGATGCCCGCGGCATCGACACCTCGGGCCTGAAAAAAGTGCCCGGCAAGACGTTCTCGTGGCGAGGCCGCTACTACGACGACATGAACCACCGCGAGACGCTCGAGGTGAACCTGAACGTGTTCGAGGACTTCGACCCCACGCTGGCTGAAGCGCACTGCCGCTGCAAGTACCTGTTCCTGGCCAACGGGCCCCCGGCCGTGCAGTTGCGCGTGCTCGACCAGTGCCCCGGCGCGCAACTGGCCGTCGCCGACACCATGGACCTGTGGATCAAGAGCAGCCGGGATGAAATGACCGAACTGCTGCGGCGCATCGACGGGCTTGTGCTGAACGATTCGGAGGCGAAGCTGCTGACCGGCGAGGAGAACCTCGTGCGCGCCGGCCACGCCACGTGCGCCCTCGGGCCGCGGTTCGTGGTCATCAAGAAGGGCGAACACGGGGCCATGTTCTTCAGCCGGCACGAGACGTACGTGCTACCTGCCTACCCCACGCCGAACGTACTCGATCCGACCGGGGCGGGCGACAGCTTCGGCGGCGGCATGATGGGGTATCTGGCCGAGCAGGGCAACTTCGAGCCCAAGACGCTCAAGAAGGCGCTGGCCTACGGCATGCTCACCGCCAGCTTCACGGTCGAGGGATTCAGCCTCGACGGGCTGAAGAAGGTCCGCCGCGAGGACATCGAGCAGCGCATGGACGAGTATCGGAAGATGCTGGCGTTCTGAACGGGAGACGTCGCTCTTCGCATTTGGTGACCCGATGAAGCAAACCGCCCGAACATTCATCGCCGTCGAGATGGACGAATCGGTCCGCGCCGCCGCCGCCCGGCTGATCCGCGCCCTGGCGGCGTCGCAGGCCGACGTGAAATGGATCGAGCCGCACAACCTGCACCTGACGCTGAAGTTCCTCGGCGAGGTGCCGCTGGAGGAGATTCCGGCGGTGTGCGAGGCGGTCCAGCGGGCGGTGGCCGGCATCGAGCCGTTCCGGCTCGAACTGATGGGCGCGGGCGCGTTCCCGAACACCCGGCGCCCGCGCACCCTGTGGCTGGGAGCCGGCGAGGGCCAAGTGGAAATGGCCGCACTGAAGCAGGCCGTCGAGCACGGGCTGAAGAAGCTTGGCTACCGGCCCGAGGGGCGCAAGTTCAAGACCCACCTGACCCTCGGGCGCGTGCGGCGCGGCGGCCCCGGCATGGCCCGACTGGCGGAGCTGCTTGCCGAACACGCCTCCTACCCAGCCGGGGCGTCGGCGGTCGAGGAGGTGACCGTCTTCGCCAGCGAACTCACGCCGGAAGGGCCTGTATACAGTGCGCTGAGCCGGGCGGAATTGGGATAAGCAGTATCTTGACCTGGCGCGCGGCTCATGTCAAGTTCCGGCATGGGGTGCCTCCCCTCCCCCTCCTGCCGCGGTTGTGCTAGGCTCAAGCTCGTTGAAGGTTGGAGCCGATGGCCCGCAGGCCGACGCGAAGGGGACCCTCGCCCTGCCGGCGGTCGCGGCTTCGAAAACCCGGCCGGGGTGGGGGTTGCACGGAATGCTGAATGTTTGTATACTATTCGTGTTCCGTTTTTCGTCCCGCAATCCCCGCCGAGGTTGACCATGGTTACCGCCACCCGTTCCCAACCCAAGTCGAAAAGAGCAATGGCCAAGAAAACCACCAAAGCCGCCCCCGGAACCGACAAGAAGGACCCCGCGCACGCCGTGTTCGAGGGGCACCCGTCGCTGAGGACGACCGTGGCGCAAATCGAGAAGCAGTATGGCGAGGGGGCCATCATGCCGCTCGGCGCCGAGCAAACCGCCCGCATCGCCGGCATCCCCACCGGCAGCCTGTCGTTGGACATCGCGTTAGGCGGGCAGGGGGTGCCGCGCGGCCGGGTGATCGAAATCTTCGGCCCCGAGTCGAGCGGCAAGACCACCCTGGCCCTGCACGTGGTCGCCCAGGCGCAGCGGGCGGGCGGCATCGCCGCGTTCGTCGACGCCGAACACGCGCTCGACCCGAGCTGGGCCAAGAAGCTCGGCGTCGAACTGGAAACCCTCCTGGTCAGCCAGCCCGGCTGCGGCGAGGAGGCCCTGCACATTACCGAAATGCTCGTGCGCAGCAACGCCGTCGACGTCGTCGTGGTCGACTCGGTCGCCGCCCTGGTGCCGCGGAAGGAACTCGAAGGCGAAATCGGCGACCAGCACGTCGGGCTCCAGGCCCGGCTAATGAGCCAGTCGATGCGCAAGCTCACCGGCGCCATCTCGAAGTCGAAAACCACCGTCATCTTCATCAACCAGATCCGCGAGAAGATCGGCGTGATGTTCGGTTCGCCGGAGACGACGCCCGGCGGCCGGGCGCTGAAGTTCTACTGCTCCTGCCGGATCGACGTGCGGCGAATCGGCGCGCTGAAGGACGGCGAGGAAGTCGTCGGGCAGCGGGTGCGGGCGAAGGTGGTCAAGAACAAAGTCGCTCCCCCCTTCCGCGTGGCCGAGTTCGACATGATGCACACCGACGGCATCAGCTACGAAGGCGACGTGCTCGACCTGGCCATGAACCACAAGATGGTCACCCGAACCGGCGCCTGGTTCCGCTACGGCGAGCAGCAGCTTGGCCAGGGCCGCGAGAAGGTGCGGGACTACCTCAAGGAGACTCCGGAACTGGTCGCCGAACTGCGGCAGAAGGTGCTGGCCGCCGAAGGGCTCGCCGCGCCCTGACGCGGCGACCTGACGCCGCGACCGGGGCGGGGTATAATGTCGTAATACGGGTGACGCGGCACCACGGGCCACCGGCGGGCTCGCCCCGCCGGAGCGCTGGTCAGCCTGCGAACGCGGCCGGTGGCAAAAAGGTGTGTGCCCAGGCCCAGTACCCTTGTCGGCGTTCATGTGATCCCGGCCGGAGAAGCCGGCCGACTATCCGTCCGATCAGGAAACCGCCATGCGCTTCGGATTCGCCTTGATGCCGGCTGTGCTCACTGCGGCGTGCTTCGCCGCTGCGCAGGAGCCGGACGATTCGGACGTGGTCGAGGTCATCGAGCGGTCGATGACGGCCGCCATCGAGCGGGCGGAGCGCTCGGTGGTGGCCATTGCCCGGGTGCGGAAGTCTCCGCCGAGCGAAACCTTCCCATTGGAGTTCCGCCCGGACCCCTTCGGCCGCCGCCTCGCCCCCGCCCCCGACCCGCAGCCGACCGACCCCGACTTCATCCCCACGGCGTATGGAACGGGCGTGGTCGTCGATGCCCGGGGGCTGATCCTCACGGCGCACCACGTGCTGGGCGAGGACAGCGAATACTACGTCACCACGCACGAGCGAAAGGTATACCGGGCGCGGGTGAACGGCGCCGACCCGCGCAGCGACCTGGCCGTGCTGGCCATCGACGCCGACGGCCTCGTCCCCGTGCCCTTCGGCGACGGCTCCCGGCTTCGGCGCGGCCAGTTGGTCATCGCCCTGGGAAACCCTTACGCCATCGCCCGCGACGGCCAGGTGAGCGCAAGCTGGGGCATCGTGTCGAACCTGGCACGGAAGGCGCCGCCGTCGCCCAGCGAGTTCGACACGTCGGGCCGCACCACGCTGCATCATTTCGGCACCCTGATCCAGACCGACGCCCGGCTCACCCTCGGCACCAGCGGCGGCCCGCTGTTGAACCGGGAGGGCGAGATGGTCGGGCTGTGCGTGGCCCTGGCCGCGGCGGCCGGGTACGAGCGGGCGGCCGGCTACGCCATCCCGGTCGACGCCACGTTCCACCGCGTGCTGGCGACGCTCAAGGAGGGCCGGGAAGTGGAGTACGGCTTCCTGGGCGTCCGCCCCACCAACTTGGCCCCGCGCGAGGTGCACGCCGGCCTCCAGGGCACCCGCCTCAGCGAGGTGGTGC
>SKJM01000647.1 GCA_007122045.1 Planctomycetales bacterium
CATCGCCCAGGGCCGCGGTCAGCCGTCCATTGCCACAGCCCAGGTGGACGATCAGGCCGCCCCGGTATCCGGCGCCGGCCCGAATGTTAGTAGCCCGTTCGGCATACCCCGGCTCCATTCGAAGCAGTCCGGCGGCCGACGCCATCGAAACCAGAAGGAACGGCAGCGAACCGAACAGCACCGTTCGAGGCCGGCGGGCGAGAAAGTATTCCAATTGCACAGCGTTACCTCAGTCAAAGGGAAATGCGTCGTGTGGCAGCGAACGTACAGAACACCACCGCCGGCACTCGGTTTTAGCGTTGGAATCCAAAGGGGTTGGTCAGGAGGGTGCCGCCGCCACCGGTCAACTCGGCCCGCACGTACGAGCCGATCCCCGGCGTGGTCCGATAGTTCAGCGTCGGCCCGGTGTGCACCACCTGTCCGTCGGCAATCCAAAGGTAGCCGTCGTCCGGCAGGGGCTCATTACCGTGTGTCGCCTGAATGGTCAGCATGCCCGCTTCGGCGTCCTGGTCGATGCGCTCGATCGCCGGCGTGGCGTCGACCGACTGGCTTTCGGCATCGTGCAGCCGGATGGTGGCCGAGAAGAAGGCGCCGCGGCAGATAGCGCCGCGCACGGCGGCCTCGTCGAGCGCCGGGGCGAGCACCACGATCCAATCGCGGCCCAGGTGCGTCATGCTGTGCATGTCGTCGGTCGAGAATCCCCACACGGGCCGACCCGGCATGAGCCGCGCGAGCAGCTTGTCCCACAACTGGCGGTCAAGCGCGTATTCTCGCAGCGGACGCGTCCCGTTGAGCACCTCCATGCCAACCAGATTCTCGTGTCGGCGGAACAAGTCGGCGTAGCGTTCGGCCACGTGCTCGGGCACGCCTCCCTCGTCGTCCTGCGCCGTGGTGAATCGCAGCGACGTCCGCGATGCGCCGGCAAGTTTCAGTAGAGCGGGCACATCCGTCGCAACAATCGGTGCACCTTGCGGCGTTACGACAGCGGGAAATGGTCCCGCCGCGTGACCGGCCGAGTCGGCCACGGGGGCGGCAACCGCCGCCCCGGCCTCGACCGGTGTATCGTCCGACTGCTCAAAAGTGTATTGCGCCAACAGCCCCTCAGTTGGCGGTCCGCCGGGCTTCCCCGGCACACTGCCGCCGAACAGGGCCGCCAGTTCCTCGGCCGAGAGAGCCCGCTGCCAGAGGCGCACGTGATCCAGGTCGCCGGTGAACGTGGTCGAGCCGGTGCGCGTATCGCGGCCGAGGTGGTACACGTCGCCCAGCAGGTCGAAGGCGCCGGCCGTATCGGGCGCTTCACCGGCCAGCCGGGCGTCGAGGTACAGCCGGACCGTCTGCCCCTGGCGGACCGCCGCGAGGTGATGCCACCGGCCGTCGCGCGTGTCGACGTCGAGCATGCCGGCGGCGACGTTCAGGTCGACCGTGCGGCCCCCTTCCACCGGCGCCAGGTAGATGCGCACACGGTTGCCGGTGTGCAGTTCCAGGTTCAGCGCCCCGCCCCGCCCGCCGGCGTAGTTGCCCATGAGAATGTTTCGGCCCGCGTCGGTCGTGCGGAACCACGCCTCGACGGTGAAATCGGCCTGCGCGATGCTGCGGAGCGCGGGCGCCAGTTCGACCTGGAGGCCGGGCACGCGGCGCTGTTCGCGCGGCCAGTGCATGGCCGGATGCGCAAGGACGGCCACCCCGCCCGCCTCGGCCACTTCGGCAATGGCCGTTTCCAGGTCGCGCGTTTGGGTGGCCAGCGTGCAGAAGAGGCTTAGCGTGTGGTGGTGCCGCGAAAGCTCGTTGCCGGCGACGGCTACCATGCCCAACTCGGCCGGGTCGGCGCCGAACTTCTCCCAGGGCCACGTGCACCGGTCGTGATCGGTGATGGCCAGAATATGGTAGCCCCGTTGGTGATAGTGGCCGATGACTTCAGCGGGCGGCATGCGGCCGTCGCTTTGGGTGGTGTGGGTGTGCAGGTTCGCCTTGTAGCGGCCGGTTCGCTCCCAATCGACGCCCTCGTAGGGGTTCGTCTTCAAGACCACCTCGCCCATCCCGTGGGCCGGCGGCAGCAGAACCCCCGCCGGCAGTGCGGCGGCGACGACAAGGGCCAAAGCGCGAAACACGGAAAGCATGGTTGTCCTCCAGGTTCGAGTGGATAACTTGCTCGGTATTGTAAGCGGAAACGGACGAAGTGGGAATTGAACTTCGGGGCCGGAAATCGACCCGGAACGCTTCGCGCGCTCTTCCCGTCTTCAATTGCTTGGGGGCGGACGATCCCGCGGGGTTTTGGACTCGCCCACCGTTCATTTTACGGTGCTCTCAGTCCAGTGTCTTCACGCGAACGTTGCAGAAACGGATCTCCTTCCCGTCGCCGTGCGACTGGAGGGCAATGCTCCCGACGTCGGGAGTGCGCGGATCCACCTTCTTCATGGCATAGCGGTTGATTGGCCATCGACCGTTCAGCCAACCGGCGCCCGCCGGGGTACTCTATCACGCCGGAACCCTGCTCGTCAATCCCCTGAAAAGACTGGCCTAAGGGCGGCACTCCCACGGACGGCAACGCTTTAGGCCGCGCCCGACCATCCTTGACGAAACGGCCCGCCGCGGGTAGGCTTGCGCAATTGGGGGTTACCGGTTTGCGGCGGGCAGAGGGCCGTGGGAGGCCCGATGGCTGAAGTAGCCCGGAAGTCGCGCGACAAGGATCACCGGACCCTTCTCCGGCGGTCGCTTCCGGAAGCCCCAAGTCCTTGGTACTCAACGCATGGTTTCCACCACCGACATCCTGGGCCCGGACGGGCGAATTGCGAAGCGGCTGCCCGGCTACGAGCACCGCCGGGAACAGTTGGCCATGGCCGAGGCGGTCGAGCGGGCGATTGCACAGAAGCGGCACCTGATGGTCGAGGCGGGCACGGGCGTGGGGAAGAGCTTCGCCTATCTGGTGCCCGCCATCCTGGCCGTCGCCGGCAGGACGCCCGAGGGGGAGTCCCCCCGCCGCGCGCTCGTCTCCACGCACACCATCAGCCTGCAAGAGCAGCTTATCCACAAGGACATCCCGTTCCTCAAGGAGGTCATCCCGCTGAAGTTCAACGCCGTCCTGGCCAAGGGGCGGGGCAATTACGTCAGCCTCCGGCGGCTGCACAATGCGATGCAGCGCGCCGGCGGGCTGTTCAGTAGCGCGGAGGAATACGAGCAGCTTCGCATCCTGGGGCAGTGGGCGAAGGAGACCGACGACGGCTCGCTGGCCGACCTCGACTTCAAGCCCCTGCCCGCCGTCTGGGACGAGGTCAAGAGCGACGGGAGCAACTGCATGGGCCGCAAGTGCCCGCAGTACAAGAAATGCCATTACTACCGCTCGCGCCGGGAACTGCAAGAGGCGCAGGTGATGATCGTCAACCACGCGCTCTTGTTCACCGACCTGGCCCTGCGCCGGAACGGGGTGCGGCTGCTGCCCGACTATCAGATCGTCATGTTCGACGAAGCCCACACCATGGAGGCCGTCGCCGGCGACCACCTGGGGCTGCGCATCACCAGCGGGCAGGTCGACTGGGTGCTGCGGAAGCTGTACAACGACCGGACGAACAAGGGCCTGCTGGTGGGCCGGCGGGGCACGGCCGAGGCCCAGCGCATGGTCGAGGAGTGCCGCCACCGGGCCGACCGGTTCTTCGACGACCTGGTCCAGTGGCAGAAGGCCCACGGGCCGGCGAACGGCCGCGTGCGCCACCCGCCGGACCTGACCAACCCGCTTAGCGAGGGGTTGGCGAAGCTGTCGGGCATGGTGCGCGCGGTGGGCAAGAAGGTCAAGGAGTCCGAACAGTCGCAGGACTTCACCGCCGCCGCCGGCCGGCTGGAGACGATCGCCGGCGACATCCGCCAGTGGATGGAGCAGCACATGGCCGACGCGGTCTATTGGATCGAGGACGTCGCCGGGCGGCGCTGGCGCCGCGTGGAGCTGGCCGCCGCGCCGATCGACGTCGGCCCCGCGCTCCGCGAGCAGCTTTTCGATCCGGTTGATACCGTGGTGACGACCAGCGCGACGCTGGCCACCGGCAAGGCGTCGTTCGACTTCTTTCAGTCGCGCATCGGGCTCGAGGAGGGCGAAGGATTGCGGCTGGGCAGCCCGTTCGACTATCGCCGCCAGGCCCGGCTCGTGCTGCCCGAGGGCATCCCCGATCCCGGCGGGCAGGCGGCCGCGTTTCAGGATCGGGCGTTCGAGTTGGTCCGCCGGTACGTGGGCGAGACCGACGGCCGCGCGTTCGTGCTGTTCACCAGCTACGGCATGATGCGGAAGGCGGCCGAAGCGCTCGGCCCGTGGCTGCTCGAACAGGGGCTCGCCCTGCTGAGCCAGGCCGACGGCGTGCCGCGCAGCCAGATGCTCGACCGGTTCAAGCGGCAGCCGCGCAGCGTGCTGTTCGGCACCGACAGCTTCTGGCAGGGGGTCGACGTGCCGGGCGACGCGTTGCAGAACGTCATCATCACGCGGCTGCCGTTCAGCGTACCCGACCGCCCGCTGCTGGAGGCCCGGCTGGAGGCCATCCGCGCCCGCGGCGGCAACCCGTTCCGCGACTACCAACTGCCCGAGGCCATTCTAAAGCTCAAGCAGGGCTTCGGCCGGCTCATTCGCACGCAAACCGACACGGGCATGGTGGTGATCCTGGACCCCCGGCTGCGCACGAAGCCCTACGGCCGCCAGTTCCTCGACGCCCTGCCGGAGTGCGAGGTGGTGGGCGAGTAGGTGCGGAGCCGTTTCGCGTGTTCTGTAAAGTTGACCGTAAGGCTCGGGAGGTGCAAAGTCTCCTTTCTTGGCCTCATCTGACTGAAGAGGGCTCCTGCGGGCTCAGCCCCGCCGGAGCGGTGGTCACTGGCTACGACACGGGCGGCCAAGCGGAACGGCCATTACATTTCAGGTGCATCCTCGCCCCTGGTTCTGGAAGACCGGTCGAGATGTCCGCGGCAGCCGGTTCCTTGGGGCGCGTGCCCCGGGCCGCCGCGGCCGGCCGCTCTACAGTCCGGAGGGTGGTACGATGACCACAGCATGCGTGAGAACTTGGGGGAAGTGGGGAAGATTGGCCGCGGTGGGCTGCCTCGTAGCGGTCCTGGCGGCCCTCGGCACACCGACCGTCGAGGCGGCCGGCCTGCTCATCGCCGACGGCGGATTCGGCGGCGTGCTGGAAATGGTCGATCACGACGTTCGCGTGACGATCAACAACGGCATCGCCGTGACCGAGGTGACGCAGGTGTTCCGCAACACCGAGGACCGGCAGGTCGAGGCCCTGTACGTCTTCCCCGTGCCGAAGAACGCCTCGGTGGCCAACTTCAGCATGTGGATCGGCGGTAAGGAAATCATCGGCGAGGTGCTCGAGAGGCAGCGGGCGAGGGAAATCTACGACAGCTATAAGCAGGTCCGCCGCGACCCGGGCCTGCTCGAGCAGAAAGACTACCGCACCTTCGAGATGCGCATCTTTCCGATCGAGCCCCGGGCCGAGCAGCGGGTGCAGATCGCCTACTACCAGGAACTCGACTTCGACTACGATTGGGCCACGTATGTCTACCCGCTGGCCACCGAGGTCTACCCGGGCGTCGATGCGGCGACCGATCAATTCGGCTTCATGCTCCGGGTGAAGTCGGAGGTGCCCATCGTGGCGCTGGAAAGCCCCAGCCACGGCGAGCAACTGGTCGTGGTCGCGCACGGCCCCTCGTTCTACGAGGCAAGCTTCGAGGCCCACGAGACCGACC
>SKJM01000346.1 GCA_007122045.1 Planctomycetales bacterium
ATGCGCAAAAACGGAAAATTGACACCCAAAAAATCGAGGCCCGGTTTGAGCAGGTCCGCGCCACAATCCTCGCCCATGCCGCTTTCTTCGTCGACAACGGCTCCGTGCAGGCCACGTGGCGCACGTATCGCGGGCACCGCCTCGGCTGTATCGCAGTGGTCGAGGCATCCAGACATTCTACCCAATACCCCCAATCTCATCAATCTTGGCGGCTGTCACCTTCTCCACGTTCGCGCGGCCCGGAGGCCCCCGCGTTTACCGCGGGGGAGTGCCACCCGCTGCCGAAGACGCGGGGCCGGGAAAAACCGACACGCTGGAAGCGTATCCGCGCCGGATCGCTCGCGGCTACCGCGGCGCCGCGACGATGAGCGAGCCGTTGTGCCCGCCGAAACCGAAACTGTTCGACATGGCGGCCTCGATTTTTCGTTCGCGGGCCTGGTTGGGCGTGTAGTCCAGGTCGCACAGGGGGTCGGGCGTTTCGTAGTTGATCGTGGGCGGGATGACACCGTCGCGCAGCGCCAGCAGGCAGAAGATGAGTTCCACGCCCCCGCTGGCCCCGAGCAGGTGGCCGAGGTGGCTCTTGGTGCTCGAGACGCTCAGGCGCCGCGCGTGCTCGCCGAAGACGTTCTTGATGGCCGCGGTCTCGGCCTGATCGCCCAGCGGCGTGCTGGTGCCGTGGGCGTTGATGTACGTGACCTGCTCGGGATTCAACGCGGCGTCGTTGAGGGCTTGCCGCATGGCGTACGAGGCGCCGATGCCTTTTTCGTCGGGCTGGGTGATGTGCCCCGCGTCGGCGCTCCAACCGTAGCCGAGCAGTTCGCCGTAGATTTTCGCGCCGCGCGCCCGGGCGTGTTCGAGTTCCTCGACGACCATCAGTCCGGCCCCCTCGCTGAGCACGAAGCCGTCGCGTCCGGCGTCGAAGGGCCGGCTGGCGCGGGCGGGATCGTCGTTGCGTTCGGAAAGGGCCCGCATGGACGAGAACGCGCTAAGGCCCAAGGGGGTCAGCGCGGCCTCGGTGCCGCCGGTGACGATCACGTCGGCCTCGTCGTAGCGGATGGCGCGGACGGCGTCGCCGATGGCGTTGGTGGCGCTGGCGCAGGCGGTCGAGACGGCCTGGTTCATGCCGCGCAGGCCGTACAGGATGGAGATGTAGCCGCAGGCGGCGTTGGTCATCATCTTCGGCACGGTGAAGGCCGAGACCTTGTCCGGCCCCCGGTTCAGCAGACGGATGTGCTGCGCTTCGATCTCCAGCAGCCCGCCAATCCCGGAACCGAGGATGGTACCGCACCGGTAGGGTTCCTCCCGGGTAAAGTCGATTCCCGAGTCGCGAACGGCGTCGATCCCGGCCGCCACGCCGAACTGCGCGAAGCGGTCGAGGCGTTTCGCCTCCTTCGGATCGATGTATCCGTCGGTCGACCAGTCGACGATTTCACCCCCGATCCGGGACCGGCAGCGCGCGGCATCGATCTTCTGGAGCGGGCGCACCCCGCTCGCACCCTTGAGAATGCGCAACCACAGATCCTCGACCTTCCAGCCGAGGGACGTGACCGCGCCCAATCCGGTAACGACGACGCGCCTTCTCATTTCAACCTGTCAATTGTCTTCGACGGCTTTTTCGATATGCTCGATGGCCTGGCCCACGGTCTGAATCTTTTCCGCCACGTCGTCGGGGATGTTGATGTCGAACTCCTCCTCCAACTCCATGACCAATTCGACCGTGTCCAGCGAGTCGGCGCCGAGGTCGTTGACGAACGACGTTTCGGGCTGAATCTGGTCCTTGTTCACGCCAAGTTGCTCGGCCACGATATCGATGACACGTTCACTAACTGAGGCCACCTTGAAGGTCCTCCTGCAAATCAAGCCTTGTGAGTAAGGCCCCCACTGGGCCCCATTGTTGTAGCAACAAAAACCAGCCCCCGCGAGGGGGCACAACGTCACGGATCGAGGCGCACCTCGCCCGATTCGGAAAGATATACCGACTTTTCCGCTCCGTGTCTATACGTCCGGGCTCCTTGAGCCGCAAAAACCGTCCACGGGGGACGGTCCCCCTTTGGCCGGTAAGGGGACAGGTCCATTTTCGGCCGGTGTCTTCCCCTGAAAATAGCGTCTGTTGGCCGAAAAATGGACCAGTCCCCCGCCGGCCCGTAAACGGTTCCGATTTTCTACACCGTCAGCCCCCCGTCGATGCTCAGCACGTGGCCGGTAATGTAGCCGGCGGCGTCACTGGCCAGATACACGACCGCATCGGCCACGTCCTGGGGTTCACCGACCCGCCCCAACGGAATCCTCTCCTTAACCTGGCTAATTACATCTTCCCCCAGTTTTGCCGTCATGTCGGTGGCGATGAACCCTGGGGCAACCGCGTTGACCGTGATGTTTCGCGAGGCGAGTTCGCGGGCGACGGTCCGCGTCAGTCCGATCACCCCGGCCTTCGAGGCCGAGTAGTTCGCCTGCCCCGGATTGCCGATCAGTCCGGAAACGCTGGCAATATTGATGATTCGCCCCCCGCGCGCCTTCATCATGGGCCGGGCGGCAGCGCGGGTGAAAAGGAACGTTCCCCTCAGATTGACGGCCAGGACGGCGTCCCACTGGTCGTCCTTCATCCGCATGAGCATTCCGTCGCGCGTAATTCCGGCGTTGTTGACCAGGATATCCAGCCGGCCCATCCGCTCGACCACCTGCTCGACCACTTCGTTGACGCGGCTGCTTTGGGTTACGTCGCAGGTGAGTGGTTCGGCCCGGCCGCCGCCGTTTCGGATGGCCTCGGCGGTCTCGGCGACCAAGTCGGCGTCGACGTCGACGCAGGCCACGCCGGCGCCGGCGCCGGCCAGCGACCGGGCAATCGCCCGGCCCAACCCGCGTCCCGCGCCGGTGACCAGCGCCACGCGTCCGCTCAGGTCGACCGAGATCCGAGGTTTCGTTGTTTCGCTCATATTCCAACTCCCCCGAAGGAGACGGCCCCTTCGAACAGTTCCTCTATTTCGGGTTACACTTCGACGCTCTGGCACGATGCCCCGCGGTCGATCCGCCGAAGCAGGCCCCGCAGCACGCGGCCCGGACCCACCTCATAGAACTGGTCGAAACCCTCGGCCAGGAGGTAGCGCATCGAGTCTTCCCACTGCACCGGTTCCAGCACCTGCCGCATCAGCAGCTTGCGGATTTCCTCCGTGTCGTCATGGGGGCGGGCGTCCAAGTTGGCCACCACGGGGATGCGGGGCGGTTGCATGGGCACGTCGGCCAGCGCCTCGGCCAGTTTGCTCTCGGCCGGCTTCATGATCACAGTGTGAAACGCCCCGGCCACCGCCAGCGGCACGGCCCGCATCGCCCCGAACGACTGCGCCATTTCCGCCGCCCGCTCGCAGGCCGCGTTCGAGCCCGAAATGACAATGTTGCCCGGACAAAGCAGGTTGGCGATTTCCAGCACGTCGCTTCCCCGGGCCTTCTTGCACAGGGCCTCCACCTCGACCCGTTCGAGGCCAAGGATGCTAACCATACCGCTGGGGGTTGCGTCGGCCGCCTGCTGCATGGCGGCGCCCCGCTTGTGGACAAGCCGCAGGCCGTCCTCGAACTCCATGACGCCGGCAAATACCATGGCTGTATACTCACCCAGGCTCAAGCCGGCGGTCGCCTCGCAGGCGAGCGTCACGTCGGGCGCCTCGGCCCGCAGCGACTCGATGGCCGCCAGGCTGGTCACGAACAGCGCCGGCTGGCTGCGGACGGTCGAATCGAGTTCCTCGGCCGGGCCTTCGAAGCAAAGGCGGGCCAGATCGTAGCCCAACACCTCGCCGGCGCGGTCGTACAGCGCCCGGGCGGCGGGCAGCGACTCGGCAAGCCGCTTGCCCATCCCCACCGATTGGGCGCCTTGTCCGGGAAAAAGGAAGGCAATTCTACCCAACGCTAGGCCTCAACCTCGGTCACCTTGCGCCCCATGTAAAAACCGCACTTCGGACACACCGTGTGGGGGGGCACCGGGCCGCTGCACTTTTCGCAGTACGTAATATGCGGGGGCTTCTTCGCGTCGTGGGAGCGACGCTTCCCCGTTCGCGAGTTGGAATGCTTCCGTTTGGGTACGGCCATGTCGTAGTATCCTTCAACGCTGCCGGGGCCGGCCAATTCACCCAAGCCGTTGCCCCGGAAATTGGTAAAACCAATATGGTATTTCCTGAGCCGTCGCGTGTCAACCGGGCGACTGCGAACTGCGGGAAAGCCCCGACCGGTCACCCGCGGTTCGGTGCCACCAAAGCACAGTATATCGTCATCGCGATTTGCGGCAAGACGAGTTCGCTTGAATTACCCAAGCCTCGCAGATACCCCAGCTTACGATCTGCGGTTGCCTCCAACTTTTCCCGGTAGAAATGACGATTATTCGGCCCATCACACGTAGCCCGATGGCTCGCCCGCCTTCACTCGAACTGTTGCCGGACCCGGGCCAGCATTTCGGCGACGGGAATCTGCTGCGGGCATCGTTCTTCGCACTGGCCGCACTGCACGCACGCGCTCGCCCGCCGCAGCTCCGGCTGGGAGCGGTAAAGGTTCCGGCACAACGCAACCGTGTTCCCCTGGAATACCGTGGCGTTGTTGAACACTTCGAAGTCCCCGTTCACATAGTTGTACTGGATTTGGCAGAACGACCAGTCGTAGCCGTCGACGATCTCGACGAACGTTTCATAGCAGTCGTGGAAGGAGAAGCCGAAATGGCCGATGCGGCCGTCCGCCCGGGCCTGCTCCGCCCAGTCGAGCACCCCCAGTTCCCGCACCTTGGGCCACGACTTCTCCTGCACGCAATGGAGCAGGTAGCAGTCGATCCGATCGGTCTGGAGCCGGGCGAGTTGTTCGTCGAGGAAGCGGTCGCAGTCGCCGCGCCGGGCGACGTTCCAGATGGGCAGCTTGGTGGCCAGCAGGACCTTCTCGCGGTATCCGTCGGCCAGGGCCTTGCCCACCACGCCTTCGCCCTTTCCACTGTGATAGACGTAGGCCGTGTCGATGTAGTTGACGCCATGGTCCACGGCATAGCGCAGCATTTCGGTCACGGCCGGTTCATCGATCTCGTCGCCCCGGTCCGGGTAGGTGGGAAGCCGCATGGCCCCGAAGCCGAGGGCCGAAACGCGCTCGCCCGTCTTGCCGAGATCTCGATACTTCATACTGTGGTCGATAGGTTGATTTCCGTCCACCGGGTCCAGCCAGCGGCATGTGGCCAATTCACGGATAGGATGGACATTCCTGTCCGTCGCCCGCGAGATGGACATCGATGTTCGTTGTTGGATGACGGACAGGAATGTCCATCCTACGGGTTGGTAGATTCGTTTCCGCCGTCGGATCAACCGGGGGGCAGCATCGCCCGGCCTTGGGCCAGCAGGCACACGCCCACGATGAGCAGGGCGATGCCGACAAGAATCCACACGATGCTCTCGCGGCTGGCGCCTTTCCACTCGCCGGTTCGGAAGCCGTGGACGTTGCCCACCAGGATCGCCAACGACATGAAGATCGGATACCCGACCGGAACGCCCAGGGGGTCAATCTGGATCCATCCCAACCCGAAAAGGAAAATGGCCGCATTGTGGAGTACGGCCATGACGGCGGCCAGCAGGAACACGAGCCCGGCGCCGGGGCCCATCAGCCGGCCCCAGGTCTTATTGCGGGTTAACTGGACGGCGCAGTAGAGGCAGGACGAAACGGCCCCGCCCCA
>SKJM01000739.1 GCA_007122045.1 Planctomycetales bacterium
ACCGCCGCGCGCCGCATCCAGAAGTACGACCTCATCGCCCTGCCGGTGGTCGATGCCAACGGCGTGCTCGTGGGCATTATCACCCACGACGACGCGCTCGACATCATCACCCAGGAACAGACCGAGGACATGGAAAAGCTCATGGCCATCGCCGGTGCGCACGAGGCGGGCGTGTACCTGAGGACGCCCGCCTGGGAGCATTTCCGCAACCGGGGTTACTGGGTGGTGGGCCTGGCCGTGCTGGGCATCTTCTCCGGCGTGGTCATTCACAGCTTCGAGGACGCGCTCGCCCAATTGATGATCCTGGCCCTCTACATGCCCATGCTGGCCGATACCGGCGGCAACACCGGCAGCCAGGCGGCCACGGTGGTGGTGCGGGCCCTGGCCCTGGGCGAAGTCACGCCCCGGCATGTGCTGCGCGTGTTGGGGAAGGAATTCCAGGTGGCACTGCTGATGGGCCTGGTGCTCGGGCTGCTGACCTTCGGCAAGGTGCTGTTTCTGACGCACTGGTTCGGCGTCGACACGGCCGGCTTCACCGTGACCGCCGTCGGCGCCTGCATCGGCGTGGCGCTGGGCGTGCAGGTGCTTTCGGCCACGCTGATCGGCGCCTTGCTTCCGCTCGGCGCCGCCCGGATGAACTGGGACCCCGCGCTGGTGGCCAGCCCGGCGCTGACGACCGCCGTCGACATCACCGGCCTGCTGATCTACTTCACCACCGCCCGCATGCTGTTGGGGGTAGGGGCGTGAGGCGAACCGCCGCGGGTGGCGTTGCCCGTTTCCGCCGGCTACAATGAACGGGGCAGCGAGGCAGCCTGCCAGCCGCGGCCCTTGCAATCGGAGCGACGTCCATGGAAAGCCCCTTTCCCGGCATGGATCCCTACCTGGAGCCGTATTGGCCCGAGGTGCAGCGGCGCCTGGTCATTTACACCGGCGATACGCTGCAATTCCAACTGCCGGAATCGTTGCGGGTACGGGTGCAGCAGCGTGTGTTTGTCGAGTCGGACGACCCGGAGTACCGTGCCATCTACCCCGACGTTCACGTAGTCGAGCGAGAAGAGCCACCCGGTGCTCCCGCACCCGCGGAAGGCGGCGTTGCCGTCGACGTACCCCTGCGGGTTCACCTCGACAACGAACCGCTCACGCAGGGCTACGTGGAAATTGTCGACGCCGCGTCGGGCAGTCGCGTCGTTACGGTCATCGAGTTCCTCAGCCCGTCCAACAAGGCGCCCGGCGAAGGCCAGGACCTGTATCGGCAGAAGCAGCGGGAAGTGCGGGCGGCGGGGGCGAATCTGGTCGAAGTGGACCTGACGCGGACCGGCCGCCGCATCCTCTTGCTGCCCCCCGAAAGAATCCCGCCTTCCCACCGCACGACGTATCAGGCCTGCGTATTCCGGGCAGCGAAACCGAATATCGTCGAACTCTATGCGATGCCGCTCGGCCGGCGCCTGCCCACCCTTGCCATCCCCTTGCGCGAAGGCGATGCGGACGTACCGCTCGACTTGCAGGCGATCGTCGACCGCTGCTACCGGAACGGGCGCTACGACGACCTGAACTACGCCGCCGAGCCGCAGCCGCCCCTGAGCCCGAACGATGCCCCGTGGGCCGACGGCCTGTTGCGGTCCAAGGGGCTGCGCTAAGGCGCTAAAGCGCCATGCCCCAATCACATGACCGGATTGTAGGATGGACATCCTTGTCCGTCGCCGTTTTGACGGGCTGGAAAGCCCTTCCTACTCGGAGAATCGGACAAGTTGTTTTGGCACAGATTCCTAAAGCGTCTGCTCCATCGGCAGCATGAGCAGGCGGGGGATGACCACGTGGTCGGGCTGTTCGAGCATGAATTGGACGGCCCGGGCGATGTCGTCGGGCTGCACCGGGCGGCGCATGGCCTTCAACGGTACTTTCTGCTCGTCCGTCCAGTGGCTTTGCAACTCGGTGGCCGTGTAGCCCGGCTCGATCACCATCACGCGCACACCGGTGCCGGCCAGTTCCATGCGAAGCGATTCCGACATGGCCTCGATGGCGTACTTCGTGCCGGCGTACACGGCCACGCCGGGCCGCACTTTCAGCCCCAGGATGCTCGACGTGGTGATCAGGTCGCCGCGCCCCTGCGGCTTGAACACCCGCAATGCCGCATAGGCCAGCCGCACCGCGGCTTCGCAATTCACCCGGATCATCGTGGTCATGGCCGCGTCGTCGATCTCGTCGACCGTGCCGATGTTCATGATGCCGGCGTTGCTGAACACGAAATCGAGCCGGCCGAACCGGCCGACGGCCGCGTCGATGAGCTGCTGGGGGAGCGCGGGATCGGCGATGTCGCCGGCCACGGCCACGCCCTCCGCGCTCAATTCGCCCAGCAATTGGTCGAGGATTTCCCGGCGCCGAGCGGTGACGACGAGCTTGGCGCCCGCCTCGCTGAGCCGCCGAGCCGCCGCCCAGCCGATCCCGCTGGAAGCGCCGGTGATGATGCCTACAGAGTCGCGCAATTCCATGGTGAACCTCCGTGAAGGGTTTACAAACTACAAGCGACGGGTTAGTCTAACGGACGTGATGGCGCACGTGAACCCCGGGCCGAAGAGGACAGTCCCATTTTCGCGGCCGGATGGCATTTCCCACGAGGAATACCTTTTCCGCCATGGAAACCGGGAGAGTCCCCCGCGAACAGTTACGAGGAGACCATGGCTGCGATGACCCCAGGCGACCCCGCGCCCGAATTCTCGATGACGGCGCACACCGGCGAGCCGATCCGCCTGAGCGACTACCGCGGCGAGAAGGTCGTTGTGCTCTTCTTCTACCCCCGCGACGGCACTCCCGTGTGCACCAAGGAAGCGTGCGCCTTCCGCGACGCCTACGAGCAGTTCACCGAGGCCGGGGCCCAGGTGATCGGCGTCAGCAGCAGCGGCGAGCCGAGCCACCGCGCCTTCGCCGCCCGGCACGGCCTGCCGTTCCCGCTCATCAGCGATCCGGGCGGCTCGTTGCGGAAGGCGTTCGGCGTGCCGAAGACGCTCGGGTTCCTTCCCGGGCGAGTGACCTACGTGATCGACAAGGAGGGAATTGTGCGCATGGCCTTCAGCGCCGCCATGACCGCCGACCGCCACGTGACCGAAGCCCTCGAGGTGGTCCGGCAATTGGGAAACACCTGAAATCTGAAATCTGACCCCTGCCCCCTGACCCCTGACACCTCTTCATGCCCGAATCTCCCTTTTCCAATCTTTCCGAAGTGTACGACGCCCTGGTCGACTGGCCCAAGCGGCTGGCCCGGGAAGAGCCGTTCTACCGCCGCGTGTTCGAGCGAATCGGCGTGCAGAGCGTGCTCGACGCGGCGTGTGGGAGCGGGCGGCACGCGGCGATGTTTCACGGTTGGGGGCTGCGGGTCGAAGCGGCCGACCTGAGCGGGGAAATGATCGAGCTGGCCCGCCGACGCTTCGGCAACCCCCCCAGCCTGCGCTGGGTGGTGCGCGGGTTCGACCGGCCGGTTCCGTCCGCCCCGTTCGACGCGGCCGTTTGCGTGGGCAATTCGCTCGCCCTGGCGCCGGATCGGAGAACGGCCGCCGAGGCCGTGCGGCAGTTGCTCGCCGCGGTCCGCCCCGGCGGCGCCGCCCTCGTCCACCTGCTCAACTTGTGGCGACTGCCGGATGGGCCTTGTGTGTGGCAGACCATCAAGCGGGCGGCGGTGGCCGGGTGCGAACTGCTGCTGGTCAAGGGTGTCCATCGGTGCGGCTCCGGCGGATTTGTCGATCTGGTCGTCGTTCCGGCCGCTGCCGATACCCCGCCGCACACCGAGTCGGTCCCGCTGCTGGGAATCGAAGCCGCCGAGCTGGAGCAGATGGCCCGCGACGCCGGCGCCGAAACCGTCCGGCTTTACGGCGACTACCAGCACGCGCCGTACGACCGCGCGCGAAGTTGCGACCTCATCATGCTGGCGATAAAATGAGGCCCGTGTCGTGCGACCGTGCGCCCACCAACCCACCGGAGCCCCAACCATGCGCATCCCACCGGTTCTTTTCCTCCCGCTGCTCTTGCTGCTTTCCGCCCCGGCCTTCGCCGCCGATTGGCCCCAATGGATGGGGCCCGACCGCGACTCGGTATGGCGGGAAGAGGGCATCTTGGACCGATTTCCCGAGGAAGGACTGACCGTCGAGTGGCGCGTGCCGGTGGCCTACGGATACGCGGGGCCCGCCGTGGCCGATGGGCGGGTCTTCTTGATGGATTACGTGGTGGAGGCCGGCGAGATTCGCAACAACACCGGTGCCCGCGATGAACTCGAAGGGACCGAGCGCGTCCTGTGCTTCGACGCCGAATCCGGCGAACTGCTTTGGAAGCACGAGTACGCGAGGCCGTACCGCGTTTCCTTCGGCGGGGGGCCGCGGTGCACCCCCACCGTCGACGGCGACCGCGTGTACGCCCTCGGCGCCGAGGGAAACCTCTGGTGTCTCGACGCGCGAACCGGCCGCGTGGTATGGAGCCGAGACTTCGTGCGCGAGTACGGCGCCCGGACCCCGTTGTGGGGTGTTTCGGCCCATCCGCTGGTCGACGGCGACAAGGTATTCTGCGTCGTCGGCGGCGAAGGCAGCGTGGCCGTGGCCTTCGACAAGCATACCGGCCGCGAACTCTGGCGGTCCCTTTCGGCCAACCAGCAGGGCTACTGCCCCCCCACAATGATTGAACATGCGGGCATGAGGCAACTGGTCATCTGGCACGGCGAGGCCATCAATGGGCTGAATCTCGAGTCGGGCGAAGTCTATTGGTCGGTGCCCCTGAGGCCCAGTCACGGCATGGCTATCGCCGCGCCACGCAAGCTGGGGCCCTACTTGTTTGCCTCGGGTTACGGCCGGGTTGGGGTGCTGCTGAAACTGTCGGACACCCGGCCCGCGGTCGACATCGTCTGGCGCGGCGAGCCGAGCAACGCGGTGTACTCGTCGAACGTCACCCCCTTCCTGCTGGAGGGGACCATCTACGGTTGCGACATCGACACGGGCACCCTCATGGCCGTGCGCATGGCCGACGGCGAGCGCCTATGGCAAACCGTCACCCCGACGATGGGCGACGGCCGCCGCGGCCGCTACGGCACGGCGTTCATCGTGCGGCACGAGGACCGCTACTTCCTGTTCAGCGAGACAGGCGAGTTGATCCTCGCCCGGCTGTCGCCCGAAGGTTACGAGGAACTCGACCGCACGGCGGTGCTCGAGCCGACCAACGACGTGTTCCAGCGCCGCGTGTTGTGGAGCCACCCGGCATTCGCCGATCGCAGCATCTTCGCCCGCAACGACCGGGAACTGGTCCGCATGAGCCTGGCGGCCGAGGAATGATATTCTCGGGGGGCCACTTCCCAAATCGTCGCCAAAGCGGTACGCTGTTAAGGAACTCAGGCGTAGCGGCCCCATCAGGCATTTTCGCACGTCCCCGTAGCTCAATTGGATAGAGCGTCGGCCTCCGGAGCCGAAGGTTACAGGTTCGAATCCTGTCGGGGATACTTGACGTAAGTTCTTTCCAGATAAGCGCTTATCTCTGGCCAGTCGTTGGAGAAGCGTGGCTTTGAAGCCGTGGAAAAGTGGTAGGACTACCACTTTTTCGGCGGGGCAAGGAGTCATGTAATGGCCCGACGAGCCAGAGTCCCCTCTTACGGGTTGCACAAACCCTCCGGTCAAGCCCGCGTCATCATCGATGGCAAACAGGTCTATCTGGGCAA
>SKJM01000235.1 GCA_007122045.1 Planctomycetales bacterium
AGGGTCTCTCGGGCGCCGATCACCACGGGGTTCGATGGTGCTTATCGCCTTCGGCGAAATGCTTTGGCGGAGCGATCTTACGTCCAAAGCTGCCTGTCGAGAATCCGGTAGTTGATCGCCTCGTTCAGGTGCGACGGCTGGATGTCGGCGCTTTCGTCGAGGTCGGCAATGGTGCGGGCGACGCGGAGGATCTTGTCGTGCGCGCGGGCGGAGAGGCCCATCTCGGTCATCGCGGCCTTCAGCAGGTTCATCCCCTCGCGGTCCAGGCGGCAGAACTGGCGGACCTGGCGGTGGGGCATGTCGGCATTGTGCCGGGTGGGGCAGCCCCGGAACCGCTCGGCCTGCCGCCGCCGGGCGCAGGCGACGTACTGCCGCATCTCGGCGCTCGACGTGCCCGGTGTGGTCGAGGAAAGCTCCTGAAACGCCACCGCCGGGGCCTCGATGTGAATGTCGATGCGGTCCAACAGCGGACCGCTGATCCGGCTCATGTACCGCTCGACCACGGGCGGCGCGCAGTGGCACTCGCGCCGCGGGTCGGTGCGGTAGCCGCACGGGCAGGGGTTCAGCGCCGCGATGAGCATGAAGTTGGCGGGGAAGGTGGTGCTGTTCAGCGCCCGCGAAATCGTCACCGTGCCGTCTTCGAGCGGCTGGCGGAGCACCTCGAGCGTGGTGCGGTTGAACTCGGGCAATTCGTCCAGGAAGAGCACGCCGTTGTGGGCGAGGCTGATTTCGCCGGGGGTGGGCACCGAGCCGCCGCCCACCAGCCCGGCGTTCGAAATGGTATGGTGCGGCGACCGGAAGGGGCGCACCGCCAGCAGCGGCTGGCCGGGGCGCAGCCGGCCCACGGCGCTGTAGATGCGCGTGGTTTCGATCGACTCGCCGGGCACCAGGTCGGGCAGGATGGTGGAGACGCGTTTGGCCAGCATGGTCTTTCCCGACCCCGGCGGGCCGACCATCAGCAAGTTGTGCCCGCCGGCCGCGGCCACGCACAGCGCCCGCTTGGCCATCTCCTGGCCTCGCACGTCGGCAAAGTCGACCTCGTACTGGCCCAACTCGCGGAACAGTTCCTCGACCCGGGAGGGGACGGGTTCCAGTTCAATTTCGCCGCAGAGGAACCCGACGGCCTGCGCCAGGCTGCTGACGGCAAAGACGCGGATGTTCTCCACGACCGCGGCCTCGGCGGCGCTGTCGGCGGGCACCAGCAGGCCGGCCACGCGGTCCTGGTCGGCGGCGGCCATGGCCATCGACAGCGCGCCCTTGGCCGGCCGCGTGGTGCCGTCCAGCGCCAGCTCGCCCACGACCACGTGCCGGTCGAAGCGGTCGGCGGCGATCTGCCCGCTGGCGGCCAGGATGCCCAAGGCAATCGGCAGGTCGAACGAGGCGGCGTCCTTGGGCAGGTCGGCCGGGGCCAGGTTAATGACCACGCGGTTTTGCGGAAGCTGGAACCCCGAGTTCACAATCGCCCGCTCGACCCGGTGGGTGCTTTCTTTGACGGCGGCCTCGGGCAAGCCCACCAGGACGGTCTTGGGCAGCCCGGCGGGCGAGACGTCGACCTCCACCTCGACCGGCAGGGCGTCGATACCCAGCAGCGAGAAGGTTCGTAGTTTGGCGAGCATCGGGCAACTCCGCGCGTGGTCGAGAGGGGAGAGGGCTACGGCTCCGTTTTCGGGAGTCGTTCGGCCACGGCAAAGACCTCGGTGACCCCCACCGAGAAGCCGGGCAACAGGGCCGAAGTGGCCGTTTCGCCCCGCTGAAACCGCCCGTGTGTGCGGTAGGCCGCCCCCTCCAGGGCGAGAGACTGCGCGATCAACTGGTGGGCGAGCGTCGGCATGGGCAGGACCTCCAGGCTGCCGTGGTCGAACTCGATCAGCCGGTTGGTGCCCAGCGCCAAGTACTGCTCGGCCGACCAGCTCCCCTGGGGGGGAAACAGATAAGCGATCTCCCACACCGGCTCGCCCAACTGCGAGGCCGGCTCCGGCGGCGCGGCGTGAAAGGCTGGTTCATGCATCGTGGAGATTCCCACGGTCCGAGGGCGCAGGACGCCGTTTCCCGCACCCTTTGCGGGGCGGCTCTCCCGAGCATAGCAGGCCGAAGGGGGAATGTCCAGGGCGCGCACCGGAAAGGCCCCGGCAGCGAAACCTGCGACTCCGCTGCCGGGGTTCGGTGGCTACACGCCGGTAAGCACGAAGGCGGCCGTGCTCGGCCGGCCCAAGGGGCCTATTTGCAGACCCACTGGCACTGCTTCACCGTCTTGGGCACCATCCGGCACACGCGCACCTGCACCTCCCGCTCCACCTCGTGGGGAACGAGCACGGTGTAGGTGACGGTCTTCTCTTCCGGCTCGCGCTCGTAGGAGGTCAAGGTGAGCGTTTTGACCCGCTCCTCGGGCACCATCACCTTCCGTCGGACCTCCTTGGTGCGTTCCTCGAGTTCCGTGCGGCACACCTTGACGGTCTTGGTGCGGACTTCCGGTTCATGCTTGAGGACGACGTACTCGTACGGCTCCTCGACAACCTCGTGTCGCATGACCGTGACCTCGACCTCCTCCTCGACGAGGTCGGGCACCCAGACTTTGCACACCTGGGTCACCTCGCACACCTGGCAGGGGTCCACGCACGGCGTGCAGCATCCCAGCTTTCGGGCCCGGCGCGCCATCCGCCGCGCTCGAAACGCCGCGTGCCGCACCACGGGAACCGTTACCTCCTGCTCCTCCCAGTGCCCCTGGTCTTTGACGACCGTGCGGGTTTCGGTCACCGGCACGACCCGGCATACTTCGCGGACCCCTTCCTTGACTTCCTTGCGGGGCACCAGCACCGTGTACTCGACCTCCTTGTCCTCCCACACCGGCACGGCCACGGTATAGGTTACCGTATCCGTTTCGATTTGGGGCACCAGCACCGTGTACCGCCGCTCCACTTCCCTCTGGACCGGTACGGTTCTCATCACGGTGATGGACTTTTCCCGGGTCTCGGGCCGGTACTCGACGCACTTGACCGTGCGGGTCTCGAGCACCCACTGCGGCACGTGGACTTCCCGCTCCACGCACACCAACTCGGGTTGGGCCACCTGCACGCAGGGCGCACAACACACTCCGGCGGCCGAAACAGCCGGCGACACCATCATCACCGTCGCAACGGCTGCCATCCACAACGTCGCTCTCTTCATCGCTGCAACCTCCCTTCCAGAAAAACAGGGTTCCTCCAATCCTCCGTTCCATTGGCCGAAGTTTGCGCTCCTCGCACGGCTCGGCCGGCCGCGCGCCGGCAACACCACCAACGCATTGACAATTATAACGATTGTCCGGCGCGGAGCAAGGGGCGCGCGGAGGAGAAACGCGCGGAAGGGCACGCCTGAGCGTAGCGAAAAAAAGCCGGGATCCGGCCGGTTCCCGGCGACACCCGGCAGAGCTACGCCAGCATGACGCGGTGACGTCGGCACGGCAGTGGCGAAGTAAAAAAAATCGGCGCACTTTCCAACCAGTGCGTCCGCGCAGCCAAGGGCCATTCTCAGCGAGCCGAACCGCCGCCATGCCGGTTTGCCCACTGCGACAACCGCCATAATACGAGCAAACACCAAGCCGACGGCCTGCGTTGCGAGCCGGTCTGGCGTATGCACGGCGGGCACGCTTTGCCCGACGCCAGCACGCCGATTGCCAGCGTGCTTGTCAACCTAGAGAGTCGTGGGGGCGGCGGTCAATCGGGCACGTCGAAGTCCCACGTGGTGTGGATGTGGGGCAGGTCGACGCGCTCGACGTATTCGGGGAACCGTCCCCCGTGAACGGTTTCACTGCGCTTTGGGCACCTCGAAGTGGGGACCTCGAAGTTGACCACGTCCGGCCGATCGGGTAGAGTGGGCTGAGTGCCCGCCGGTCAAGTGTAGCCCCATGGAACCCTGGAAGGAGTTGCTCGCCATGCTACGTTCTTCTGCCGTATTAGCCATTGCCTCTTTGGTGGCAAGCCATTTGGCACCGCCCGCCGTGGCCGATCAGCCACAATGGGGGGAACGATTCACCCGAAATATGATCTCCCCGGAGACCGACCTGCCGGCCACGTTCGACCCCGGCCGGCGCGACCCCGCCACGGGAGAGATCGTCCTGCCGGAAGGGTCCGGCGTGCGCTGGGTGGCCCGGCTGGGCAGCCAGGCGTGCGGCTCGCCCATCGTGGCCGGGGGCCGGGTGTTCGTCGGCACCAACAACGGCCAACCCCGCGACCCCCGCATCCAGGGCGACCGCAACGTGCTGATGTGCTTCGACGAGCAGACCGGCGAGTTCCTCTGGCAGCTCGCCGTGCCGAAGTTCGAGGAGGTCCGGTGGGCCGACTGGCGGGGCATCGGGTTCGTCTCGCCGCCCACGGTCGAGGGCGACCGGGCCTACGCCGTCACCGGCGCCTGCCAGGTGGTGGCCCTCGACGTCCACGGCATGGCCAACGGCAACCAGGGGCCGTTCACCGACGAGGCGCAGTACATCGTGCCGCCCGCCCGGCCGCCGCTGGAACCCACCGAACAATGCGGCGACATCATCTGGCTGTACGACATGTACCGGGAACTGGG
Organism: Planctomycetales bacterium; assembly: GCA_007122045.1. GTDB lineage: Bacteria > Planctomycetota > Planctomycetia > Pirellulales > Thermoguttaceae > PWXP01. The sequence goes on from SKJM01000235.1 coordinate 4,549, forward strand.
CGTCGAGCCGCACAACGCCACGAACGGCTCGATCCTGCTCGACGGCAACCTCCTGTACGTGCCCACTTCCAACGGCGTCGAGTGGACCCATTCCTACGTCGTCAACCCCGACGCGCCGACGCTCATCGTGCTCGACAAGCGCGACGGCAAGCTCCTTGCCCGCGACGATTTCGGCGTGGGCGCCGACGTGACCCACGGCCAGTGGAGTTCGCCCGCCATGGGAGTGGTGAACGGGCGTAAGCTGGTGTTTTACGGCGCCGGCGACGGCTGCCTGTACGCGGCCCGCGCGCTCGACGAGGAACGGCTTCCGGCCGACGGGGCCGAATTGCCCGTGCTGCTGGAAAACGTGTGGAAGTTCAACGGCGAGCCCCGCGCGCAGACCGAGGACCACGTGCCGCGCGACCATCAGCACGACAGCATCTCGTACCAGGTGACGGCCATGCCGGTCGTTCACAACGACCGCGTGTACTGCGTGTTCACCCAGGAGGCCTTCCACAACAAGAAGGAGGGCTGGCTGGTGTGCATCGACGCCACGCAGACGGGCGACATCACCCGCACCGGCATCGTGTGGGCGTACGACGGCTTGGGGTCGAGCGTTTCCACGCCCGCCATCGCCGACGGGCTGCTTTACGTGGCCGACTTTTTCGGCCGGATGCACTGCCTCGACGCCGAGACGGGCGAGGTCCAATGGGTGCATCCCATCGACCGGCCGGTTTGGGGTTCGCCCCTGGCGGCCGACGGCAAGGTATACTTGGGTACCGGCCGCGAAACACTTTGGGTGTTCCGCGCCGGCCGGGAACTGGAGGTACTCGAGCGCATCCGCATGCACGACGCCATCCACACCACGCCCACCGCCGCCAACGGCACATTGTTCATCGCCACCGGCCGGCACCTGTACGCGGTGGACGGGGTGGATAGGGTGGATAGGGTGGAGTGACGGTACCCGCGGGAGTAATCCGATGGATCACGTGTCGCTACAACCCGCCGGCAGCCTGGCCGGGCCGTTCATCCCCGCCGAATTCCTGCGCCCCGGCCACGACGAAACCACCCTGCGCAACCGGCAGAACCCTCAGCCCCTGCCGCCCTGGCGGAACCTCCGCGCCGACGAGCTGGAGCAGCTCGTCAAGAACGGCAA
>SKJM01000417.1 GCA_007122045.1 Planctomycetales bacterium
GCGATGACGGCGGGGTCCTTGGGTTTTCGGGCTTCGAAGATTTCGGTCACCCGGGGCAGGCCGCCGGTAATGTCCTGGGTGCCGGACGCCTCGCGGGGCGTCTTGGCCAGCAGGGTGCCGGCCGAGACGACCTTCCCCTCCTGGACTTCGAGGTTGGCCTTTTCGGGCAGGTAGTAGAAGTCGAGGATTTTGCCTTCCTCGTCTTCGAGGATGATTTGCGGGTGGAGGTCGCCCTTGTGCTCGCTGATGAGCATGCGGACCAGGCCGCCGGGGTCCTTTTCCATCCGCATGGTCTCGCCTTCGACGATGTCTTCGAAGCGGACCTTCCCGGCCACTTCGGCCAGGACGGGCACGGCGTGGGGATCCCATTGGCAGAGGATGGCCCCCGGCTCGACCTGCTCGTTCTCCTCGACGAGCAGTTGGGCGCCGGCTGGAATTTCGTACTCTTCCAGTTCGCGCCCCTTGGGGTCCAGGAGCAGGATTTCGCCGTTTCGGGTCAAGACGACGTTCTGGCCGGCGTCGTTGCGCACCACCTTCAGCCGGGTGAACTTCACCTGGCCGGCCCGCTTCGCGCGGATTTCGCTTTCCTCAACGGCGCGAGCGGCGGTCCCGCCGATGTGGAACGTCCGCATGGTCAACTGGGTGCCCGGCTCGCCGATCGACTGCGCGGCGATGATCCCCACGGCCAAGCCCTCTTCGACCAGGCCGCCGGTGGACAGGTCCATGCCGTAGCACAGGGCACAGATGCCCAGCGGCGCGTCGCAGGTCAGAGGGCTGCGGACTTGGATCTTCTCCAGGCCCATCTCCTCGATGCGGCGGCCCACGTCGCTGGTGATCGGCTCGTTTTCGCGGACGAGGACCTCGTCGGTGATGGGATTGACGATGTTCGCCCGGCTCACGCGTCCGCGGATCGATTCGGCCAGGCTCACCTCGACCTTCTCCCCGCGGTAGATGACGCCCTTGGTGATGGCCTGGGTGGTGCCGCAGTCGTGCATGGTGACAACGACGTTTTGGGCCACGTCGGCCAGTTTGCGGGTGAGGTAGCCCGAGTCGGCCGTCTTCAGCGCGGTGTCGGCCAGACCTTTTCGGGCGCCGTGGGTGGAACTGAAGTACTCCAGCACGCTCAGCCCTTCCCGGAAGTTCGCCTTGATGGGCGTTTCGATGATCTTGCCCGACGGTTTGGCCATCAGCCCCCGCATGCCGGCAAGCTGGCGGATCTGCTCGGTGCCGCCGCGGGCGCCGGACTGGGACATGAGGAATATGGGGTTCACGTAGCCGGGAAACCGCCGATCGTTCTGGAGTTCGTCGATCATTTCGGCGGTGATTTGGGTGCGGGCGTGGGTCCAGGCGTCGAGTACCTGGTTGTACCGCTCGCCCTCGGTGATGATGCCCCGCTGGTACAGCTTCATGATCTTCAGCACGGCCTTTTCGGCGGCGCCGATGATGCGGGCCTTACTCGAGGGGGTAATCAGGTCGTCGGTGGCGAAGCTCAGCCCGCTCAGCGTGCTCTCGCGGAAGCCGAACTGGTTCATGTCGTCGAGCAGATCGATCGTTCGCCGGCGCCCCAACAGCTCGTAGCAGTCGGAAATGACGCCGGCCAGGTCGGAGCCCCGCAGCGGCAGGTTGTAGAAGGGCATGCCCTGGGGCAGGATGGAATTGAACAGCACGCGGCCGACGGTCGTGTTGACCAGGCCGCCGGTGCGGTCCTCGTCCTGCCCCCGCACCTTGCGCGTCGGGGGCAGCTTGATGCGGATGGCCGCGTGGGTGTCGACCTCCCGCAACGAGTACGCCAACTGCACCTCGTCCATCGAGGCGAAGACCATGCCGTCGCCTTTGCGGTCCAGCAAGGCGGAGGTGATGTAATAACAGCCCATGATCACGTCCTGCGAGGGGCTGATGATGGGCTTCCCGTTGGCCGGGCTGAAAATGTTGTTCGTCGACATCAGCAGCGTGTGCGCCTCGACCTGCGCCTCGATCGACAGCGGCAGGTGGACGGCCATCTGGTCGCCGTCGAAGTCGGCGTTGAAGCCCTTGCACACCAGCGGGTGCAGCTTGATGGCGTTCCCTTCAACCAGGGTGGGCTCGAAGGCCTGGATGCCCATCCGGTGCAGCGTCGGAGCGCGGTTCAGCAGCACGGGATGGTTCTGGATCACCTCTTCGAGGATGTCCCAAACCTCCTCGTCCTTGCGCTCGAGCATCTTCTTGGCCGACTTGATCGTATCGGCGTGCCCCAGTTCCTTCAGCCGCCGGATGATGAACGGCTGGTACAGTTCCAGGGCGATCTTCTTGGGCAGCCCGCACTGGTGCAGCCGCAGCGCCGGCCCGACGACGATCACGCTGCGGGCCGAATAATCGACCCGCTTGCCCAGCAGGTTCTCGCGGAACCGGCCTTGCTTGCCCTTGATCATGTCGGTGAGCGACTTCAGCGGGCGGTTGCTCGACCCGACGACGGGGCGCTTGCACCGGCTGTTGTCGAACAGGGCGTCGACCGACTGCTGGAGCATCCGCTTCTCGTTGCGGATGATGACCTCCGGGGCGTTCAGGTCGACCAGCTTCTTCAGGCGGTTGTTCCGGTTGATGATGCGGCGGTACAGGTCGTTCAGATCGCTGGTGGCGAAGTTGCCCGAATCCAACAGCACCAGGGGGCGGAGGTCGGGGGGGATGACGGGGATGACGTCCAACACCATCCACTCGGGGCGGTTGTCGCTGTCGCGAATCGCCTCGACGATCTTCAGCCGGTTGATCAAATCCTTCTTCTTCTGCTTCGAACCGGTTTCGATCAGCTCCCTGCGGAGGTCCTGCGAAAGCTGGACGAGGTCGAGGTCGGTCAGCAGGCGGCGGATGGCCTCGGCCCCCATGTCGGCCTCGAACCCGCCGGCGGGGTGCTTCTTGCGCTCTTCGCGATACTCCTCCTCGGTCAGGAGCTGGTGGGGCTTCAGCGGCGTGTCGCCGGGGTTGGTCACCACGTAATCCTGGAAGTAGATGACCTTTTCCAGGCTGGTGGTTTTCATGGCCAGCAGGGCGCCGAGACGACTGGGCATGGCCTTGAAGAACCAGATGTGCACCACCGGCGCGGCCAGTTCGATGTGGCCCATCCGCTTGCGGCGAACCCGGCTGTGGGTGATCTTCACGCCGCAGCGGTCGCAGATCATCCCCTTGTACTTCATGCCGCGGTACTTGCCGCAGGAGCACTCCCAGTCCTTCTCCGGCCCGAAAATGCGCTCGCAGAAGAGGCCGTCCTTTTCCGGGCGGTACGTGCGATAGTTGATCGTTTCGGGTTTTTTCACCTCGCCGAACGACCAGCTTCGAATATCGTGCGGGCGGGCGAGCGATATTTTGACGGAGGCGTAATCGTTGATCCGATCGTATGTGGCTTCACCGATACTCACGGCGGCAACTCCTTGGGGAGTGGGTCTGGGTACTGGAATCCGAAGCGACCGGCCTCGGTCCGGCGGCTGGGGCGTCGCCGGGGGGCGACGGGGGCGGGACCGTCTTGCCGGGACGTCCCCGCGGGTGCTCGGCCCGGCGCCCCTCCCGCTCGCACCCCGAAGCGGGAGGCCGGAGGTCAAAGCCTCGCCTTCTCGAGTTGCATGTTCAGTGCGAGGCCGCGGATCTCGTTGGTGAGCACGTCGAAGCTGGCCGGCGTTCCGGCCTCGAGCGTGTTCTCGCCCTTGACCATGGCCTCGTAGATCTTGGTGCGCCCTTCCACGTCGTCGCTCTTGACGGTCAGCAGCTCCTGGAGGATGTACGCGGCGCCGTAGGCTTCCAGCGCCCAGACCTCCATCTCGCCGAATCGCTGCCCGCCAAACCGGGCCTTGCCGCCCAGCGGCTGCTGCGTGATGAGCGAGTAGGGGCCCGTGCTGCGGGCGTGGACCTTGTCGTCGACCAGGTGGTGCAGTTTGAGCATGTAAATGTAGCCGACCGTGGACAACTGCTCGAAGGCTTCGCCGGTGCGCCCGTCGTAAAGCTGGGCCTTCCCGGTGTTGGGCAGGCCGGCTTCTTCGAGCGCTTCTTGGATGTCGTCCTCGCTGGCGCCGTCGAAAACCGGGGTGACGGCCTGGAACCGGAGCGCGGCGGCGGCCCAGCCCAGGTGCGTCTCCAGAATCTGCCCCACGTTCATGCGGCTGGGCACCCCCAAGGGGTTCAGCAGGATTTGCACCGGCGTGCCGTCGGCCAGGAAGGGCATTTCCTCTTTCGGCAGGATCTTGGCGATAACACCCTTGTTGCCGTGGCGGCCGGCCATCTTGTCGCCGACGGAAATGACCCGCTTCGCGGCGATGTACACCTTGACCATCTGCAAAACGCCGCTGCGCAACTCATCGCCCCGCTTCATGGAGTTGAGCCGTCGCTCCTTGGCGTCGATCGCCAGCTCGACGCTCGGCCAGACGGTCTTGTAGATGTTCTCCACCTCCTCGCGGCGTTGCGGGCTGCGAAGGTCGAGGCGGTCGAGCTTGAACTGTTGGGCCTGCTCGGCCACGTAGCGGTGCTCCTGGCCTTCAACCAGGGGGTTGTCGTCCTCGTCCTTCAGGGGGCACTCGAGGACGGCTTCGATTTGGGCCACCAGTTCGCCGAAGGCCATGGCGATGTGCGCATTCCCCTCGTCCTCGGCCTCCTTCAAGCCGGCCTCGAACGCCTTCCGCTCCTCCTCGGACAGGCTCATGCGGCGCGAGAACTTCTGGGTGTGGATGACGATTCCCTCGACGCCGGAGGGCACCTCGAGCGAATCGTTCTTCACGTCCTCGCCGGCGCGGCCGAAGATGGCGTGCAGGAGCTTCTCCTCCGGGGTCAGTTCGGTCTTCGACTTCGGCGACACCTTGCCCACCAAGACGTCACCCGGCTGCACGTACGTGCCCACGCGCACGATGCCCGACTCGTCGAGGTTCCGCAGCATGCGCTCGCCGACGTTGGGGATGTCGCGGGTGAACTCCTCGCGTCCGAGTTTGGTTTCCCGGATTTCGACGTCGAACTCCTCGATATGGATCGAGGTGTAGGTGTCGTTCTCGACGAGTTCCTCGCTGATGATGATGGCGTCCTCGAAGTTGAAGCCGTCCCAGGCCATGAAGGCGGCCAGCACGTTGCGCCCCAGGGCCAGCTCGCCGGCATTGGTCGCCGCGCCGTCGGCAATCACCTGGCCCTTCTCCACCTTCTCGCCGGGGCGGACAATCGGCCTCTGGTTCTGGCAGGTGCGTTCGTTCAGCCCGACGAACTTGCGCAGCGGGTAAATGTCGGCCCCGATTTCGATGCGGTTGGCGTCGACGTAGGTGACGGTACCTTTGCGGCGGGCGCGGACGATCATGCTGGAGTTTCGGGCGGCGTCTCTTTCGAGGCCGGTGGAGACCAGCGGCGGCTCGGTGACCAGCAGGGGGACGGCCTGCCGCTGCATGTTGGCGCCCATCAAGGCCCGGTTGGCGTCGTCGTGCTCGAGGAAGGGGATGAGCCCGGCCGAAACGCCCACCATCTGGCAGGCGGCGATGTCGATGTACTGGACGCGGTCGATGGGCATCATGGCGACGTCGCCGCGGTGCCGGGCGATGAGCCGCTCTCCGACCAGCGAGCCGTCCTTCATGGGCGCGTCGGCCGGGGCCAGGACGGCCTCGTGCTCCTGGTCGGCCCGCAACCATTCCACCGCGTCGGTCAACTTCCCGTCCTCGACCTTCTGGTAGGGGGCCGCGAGGA
>SKJM01000187.1 GCA_007122045.1 Planctomycetales bacterium
ACCCGGTGGGTCCCTTCCATATTATATGCGGGCCGAAGCGGTGTCAACGGCGCTGTTCGCCCGGCACCAAGCCGGAGGGGAAGGGCGCGGGTGGCGGCGGCATGTAGCCCACTGACCACTGTTGCGGGCCGGGCAGGCCGGCCGGTGGCGTTCACAACTTGTGTACAACGATGCTCGGACTCACGCGAGCGTTACGACCGCGAGCGGCGGCGGATTTGATCGCGCAGCCGGGCGGCGCGTTCGTATTGCTCGGCGGCGATGGCGTCGGAAAGCTGCTCGGTCAGGGTGCGGCCGACGTGGTACTCTTCGCGCAGCGACTCGCGCAGGTGCACCAACTGCTCGACCAGGTCGTCTTCGTCAAACTGCTCCTCGGCCTCCAACCGTTCGAACACCTCCCGGATGCGCTCCAGGCCGGCGTCGAGCGCCTCGATCGCGCGTTCCGGCGTCGACGTTTGAAGCTGCAGCAGGGCGGCCGCCTGGGTGCGGTGGAACAGCACGAAGGGCCGGTACTGCTCGTGGAGCAGGGTCCACTGGGGGTCGGGTGAGTGGGCGGCGCCGAAGTCCATCATGGCCAGCGTGTGATCGGCGTCGGCAATGGCCCGCTCGAACTCGCGCAGGGCCAGCCAACAGATGCGGCGGTGGTAGAACTGGAGGAACTCGCGGTCCAGTTCGAAGCAGCGGTCCTCGTCCAGTTGAAAGTCATCGCCGGCGGCGGCAGCCTCTTCCCGCAGCGCGTCGAGCAGCGTGGGATGCCCACCCGGCCGCTCGCCGTCGGGCCGGCCGTCGACCTCCATTTGCAGCACGCCCAACTCGATCCGCATTTGCAGCACGTTGCGGCCGTCGTGGGCGCGGAGCAGCCGGGCGCTGGCCACCCCGGGCTGGTACGGCCAGTCTTCGAAGATGTGGTCGATGTCGTAGTGATGGGGCATGGCGTTGGAGGACCGGCTGAAGGGCGCGGTCCCGGTACACGGTTACTCCCGCGGCGGTTGCCGGCGGAGTTGCTTCTTCTGAGAGAGCTTCTGTTTCGCCTCCAGGCGCCGCTCTTTGGAGGCGCGGGTGGGTTTCGTCGGCCGGCGGGGCTTCGGCGCGGTCGCCGCGGCCTCGAGCATGACCCGGAGCTTCTCCAGGCAGTCGGCCACGTTCCGCCCGGCATCGCGAAAGCGCTGGCTGGTAACGATCAACTCGCCCTCCGAGGTCATTCGCCGCCGCTGCTTGGCCAGCAGCCGCTGCCGCACCGGTTCGGGCAGGCTGGGGCTCCGCGCCACGTTCCACCGCAACTCGGCCTTGGTACTGACCTTGTTGACGCGCTGCCCGCCCGGACCGCTGCTCCGCGCGAACTGGAAGCGAAACTCGCGAAGCGGAATCTTCAGCCTGGCGTTGACGACTAGCATGGCAACAGCGATCGGGCGGATTATTCCCCCACCAGGTCGGCATACGCGGCCTTGGCGTGGTCGAGCAGCGACGGGTACCCGCAGGATTCGACATCCTCGCCGAGCAGTTCGACGTCGTAGTAGCCGTCGTAACCGGCCGCCTTCAGGGCGTCGACGATGTTGCGCAGCGGCAGGTTCCCATCGCCCAGGCGGCAGCGGTTCTGTTCGCCTCGGGGCGGTTGCCGGGCATCGCCCAACTGGACCAGGGCAATGTGCGGTGCCAGTTGCGGAATGCGCCCGACCAGCGCCGCATCGTGGCCCACGTGGTAGGTGTCGAGCACCAATTTCACCCACGGGCTGCCGACGGCGTCGAGCAGCCGCACGACTTCATCGAGACTGGTGAGGAACGTGCAATTGGCCGCGCAACCGGGATGCATCGGCTCGATGGCCAGCGTCACCCCATGTTCTTCCGCCAGGGGCGCGACCTCAGCCAAGGCGTCCTTGACCAGCCGGTGGGCGTGATTGGAGGTGTGCCCGGCCCGGGCCCCGCTGCACACGACCAGGCAACGCGCGTGCAGGGCCGCCGTGGTTCGCACGGCGTCGCAGGCATCTTGCACGCTCTCGCGGTACGTGCGGCCGTCGCTGCCGGTGAACCCGCCGGCCCAAAACAAGTGGGACACTTCCAGCCGATACTCGGCCAGTAGTTGGGCCGCGCGGCCCGCTCCCAAGTCGGACAGCTTCTGGCGCCACACCCCGATGGCGGGTATGCCGGCGGCCGAATACGCCGCGGCATCTTCCTCGAGCGACCAGCGGAAGGTGGTGGTCTCGTTGACTGACAGCTTTGCCATCCGTGTCGGACTCCTCGTTTTCAGGCTCCCCCACGACTCCTCGGTTTTTCCTCAGGCTTCCCTTGCCGGATTATCGTTCATGGCCGCGGGTGCGTAAACCGGGACCGCTGCTCAAGGGGGCGCCGCCGGCGCCGCCAATCCCGAGAGGTCAGCCTCCAACAGAAGACAACCATCGGTTGGCTACTGAAGCTTCCAGGCGGTCACCCAGCGCACTTCGGCGGGCGCCAGGCCGAAATCGTCGCGGAGCCGGGCGACCATGTCGTCCATGTGGCCCGCTCCATAGAAGATGGCCACCTTCTGCCTGCCGGCGTCCAACTGTTTCCGGAGCACGTCGAGGGCCACCTTGTTGCGTTCGGCGATGAGGGTCGATCCGTCGGGGCCGTCGATCACATTGAAGGCGCCCTGCATGGTGTCGAACTGCTCGGCCATGACCCGGCGCAGCGCCATGGCCCGGTTTCCCGAAAACAGGGCCATCAGCAGTTGAGCGTCGCTGGTGGTGCCGGCCCCCTCGCTCTGCCGCGCCAGGTTGTAGCCCATCATGCGGAAAAACATGTCGCCGAAGCTCTCCCCCCGGTCGCGCATCGAGCGTGCGAATTGCTCGGGCGACATGTCGGCGTGCACGAAGTTCTCCGGCGTATAGTCGATGCCGTCGAGTTGGAACTGCAATTCGAGCAGGTCGGTCAGGCCACGCTGGATCAAGGAAACGGGGTTGGCGGCGCCGTGGCCGCCGCCCTTGGGAACCCGCGCACCCTCGGGGGCGACCAATTCGTACAGCACCACCTCGTACCGGGCAAACTCGCGGTTCAGTTGCGCGTAGAAGTCGGGCTCGGCCACGTGGATGGCGGAAACGAGGTCGACAATCGGATCGGACGTATCGGCGTCGATCGGGACACACCGCAGGACGGCCACCTCCAGGGACTTCGGTCGGCTATCCTCGTCCTGGGCAAGGCGGAGGAAACGGATCGGGTCATCCACGGGCGCCCAGCCCACGTCGTCTGCCCGGCCGAGATTCCATCCCCCCGCAAGGGCCATCGCCGTGAACGCCAGCCACACCGCCCCTCGGACGATCCTCCGTCGAAACTGTAGCCAAACCATGTGAATTCCTCCTGCTTTGTTGTTGCCTTGCTTGCCGCCGGCCGAACGGCGGGTTGAAGTTTACCATCAAGATGAACATTCCTGTCCGTCATGGGCCCGACCGACAGGAATGTCCATCCTACGACTTGGTGAGCGACTCTCCGCCGCTCGCCTTCTGCGCGCCGCCATGGGCGGCTCCTGCCATTATAGACCGTCACGCCGGCCGGTGCCACAGCGTGGGGATGGTTTGCCGGTGGTGGCCCTGGAAGTCGAAGTTCGTGCCGCGGTCGGCCACGGTGCGCACGAGGATGGACATGGCCGCCCATCTGCGGCCGACCGGCGGCTTCCCACGCCGCCGGCGTTCTGGTATCTTGAGGGGCTTGCATTGCGAACATGGACGCCAGGGGGACCCTTGGCTACCCGAAGCAGGAACAGCGATCGTGAAATCACTGACGGAATACCTGACCCTGAACGTTCCGAAACGCATGGATTTCGTGAACATCACCCATCAGGTGGAGGAGGCCGTTCAGCGGAGCGGCGTGCAGGAGGGGTTGTGCCTGGTCAATGCCATGCATATTACCGCGAGTGTGTTCATCAACGACGACGAGTCCGGCTTGCACCAGGACTACAAGGACTGGCTGGAGAAGCTGGCCCCCTTCGATCCCTCGCCGAAGGTCTATCGCCACAATCGGACCGGCGAGGACAACGGCGACGCCCACCACAAGCGGCAGATCATGGGGCGCGAGGTGGTCGTGGCAGTGACGAAGGGGCGGCTCGACTTCGGTCCGTGGGAGCAGATCTTCTACGGTGAGTTCGACGGCCGCCGCGCCAAACGCGTGCTGGTGAAGATCCTCGGCGAGTAACGCCTTAGCCGACGTGGGATAGGCTTCCAGCCTGTCGGCGGAAAGCGTGGGACAGGCTACTTGGCTTCGGCAAGCCGCTTCTGCAGGGCCTCGTTCTTCTGCGTTACCTTGTCGGCAAGCCGGTGCTTGAAGTCGGCGAGCTTCTGCTGCAGGTCGGGATCGCTGAGCGCGAGTATCTCGACGGCCAGCAGCCCGGCATTGCGGGGGCCGCCGCTGCCGGCGGCCACGCACGCCACGGGCACGTCGCCGGGCATTTGCACGGTGGAAAGCAGCGAGTCGAGCCCGCCGGCCAGGTCGGTCACCACGGGAATGCCGATGACCGGCAGGGTGGTGTGCGAGGCGACCACACCGGCCAGGTGGGCGGCGCCGCCGGCGGCGGCAATGACCACTTTCATGCCCCGCGCCGCGGCCGTCGTGGCGAACTGGTGAACGATATCCGGTGTGCGATGGGCGCTCATCACGCGAATTTCCATTGGGACGCCGAACTCCTCCAGGGCTTTCGCAACGCCCTGAATCTTCGGCCAATCGCTGTCGCTGCCCATGACAATTCCGACAAGGGGGGGATTCTCAGTACTCATTGGGGACTTCTCGCTTATGGGTTAAATGACGGTAAACCGGGTTGTGTTTCGTTTGCCTAGACGGCTGCCTGCAGTTGGGCGTACACTTGGTCGAAGGCGGCCGCCGGGGGCGCGTAATCCAAGTGCCATTGTGGTTCCTCGGTGCCGGTCCACAGTTCGTTCAGTTGTTCCTCTTCGCGCTCTTCCACTTCCGTCGGTTCCACATCCCAAGCCTGGGACGTATGGACGTCCAGGATTCGTTTCAACCCTATCGAATAGCTGACCGACGGGGGCGTCCTAACAATCATCATCATCCTCCCCGCTAACCCACCGGTTGCGAGTACGGTAAATGGCTTGCTTGTATTCTCGTACTCCGAGCTTGGTGGCCGTGTCTCCGATTACCGGTCTTGGGGGCTTGCCCTCCGCTTTCATTGGTCTGTACGCCCGGGGCACTTGATATTCCTCCGCCGAATGCCGCCAGTGGGTAAACGGCTATGGTAGCCGACCATTTCTGGACCGATTGTACCCGACCCCCTTCCCGTTGCCAACCTCCGGACGACAGGTCGATCGGGCTCTACCCGATGGTACCTTCCTACCCCCGGCTGAGCCTCGTTGCCGCGATCCACAGCACGACCATCACCAGCCCCACCAGCGCCAGGGCGATAAGCCCGTAGTGTATCAGGCCCAAGCGAAGCTGCTGGAGCGTGCGGCCGATGGCCACGTCGTACGCCTCCTGCACGATGATCACCCACCCGGTGTCGGCGCCGCGCACCTGGACGGCGGCCATGTGGGCGAGCCAGGGGCGGTCGTACGGCGCGCCCTCGGCGTCGGCGGCCAGCGGATCGCGGTAATCCCGCTGCCGGGCCGGGGTGTCGGGCAGATGCGCCGGCGTGAGGCGGTAGTCCTGGAATCGGTCGGGCAGCTTCCCTTGTTCCGAAATCAATTGGTGGAACAACG
>SKJM01000082.1 GCA_007122045.1 Planctomycetales bacterium
TCGACGAGCATCACGATGTCGCTGCCGATCTTGGCAGGGCTGGCCCATCGGCCTCCCTCGGGGGCGTGCATCAGTTCACCGACGGCCTCGCCAGGCGGCCACTCGTCCCCGCCCTGGGGACCTTCCATCGGGGAGCCGATGATCGTCCTCCAGGTATCGGCTCCCTCCCGTGCCACGAAGCCGAGGGACCGGTTCGGCGCGCAGGCGAGGCTGCCGGGCCGGATCTGGTCGTAGAGTTTCGGCTCCTTGCCCTTGTTCGCCGGCGGCTCCGGAAGGAGGACGATGAAATCCTTCCCATTTTCCCGGGCGACAAAGGCAAAGTAGTGGCCGTCATCCCCCGAGGCTCCCCGAAGCCAGACGGGGCCGCCGGCGCCGATGCTCTCGTATTCCTTGCTGGTAGTCAGGGAGATCGACCCGTCGCGAAACCACCCGCGGCAAGCAACCAACCCGCCGCCGGTCTGCGCGCGGTAGGAGAAATAACCTTCGTCGTCGGTGAAGTTGAAATCCCAGATCCCCTGAACGGTCCCGGCCTCATCGGCGACCGCATCGTCGTAGGGACCGAATTCCTTCCCGTCCACCACGAGATAGTTCTGGCCTTCTCTTCGGACTTTGTAGGCGACATGCCGGCCGGTCCGACTGAAGACCAGGTCAGCGACCGGCCAGTGGTCTTCGACGATCTCGTAGCCCCTGCTTTCGGTCCCGTCGACCACGACAAAGCACCGTCCGCCGCGTGAGGCCACGAAGGCAACCCGACTGCCGTCGGGGCTGAAAATAGGGGTGCCCTGCGCAACGAAATCGTAATCCCCGCCCACGGTCCTGCCATTGACAATCACCCGCCGCTTGTTCGGGATCGCATCGACGATGACCGCGGCGAACCGCTCGCCATCCGGTGCGACCACGATGGAGTCCGGTACGACGCCGGCGGCCGCGCCGAGAAGCTCGCGCTCGTCAGACGCGGCCGGCGCACTCATGCACGGCAGCGAAGCAAGGATCCCGGCCGTGATGACCAAGCGGAGGCCTACCCCGTAGAACCAACAACGCGTGTATCTCATGATATGGATGCTTTCCAAGGCTGCCGCTGACGCGGATCCGGACCGCGGTTGCCGCGAGCGCACAACGTCACCGGCCGGCCTGCGCTTTCGTGCGGGTTGAAGTTCCTCTTTGCCGTACTCCCGCGCCTTCCTTGCAGCCGCCAGACTCCTGACGGCGCGTTCCGGCCTCACTCGTTCTCGTCACAGCGGCTCCCGCGCGGCGGGGGAGCCGGGGGAGCCGCTCAGCCCTACGCGGCAACGCTCTTGGCGGTCTCAGGAACTTGCTCCAGCAGCATCGTGATAATGTCATCGGTGTTGTGGCCTTCGCTGACTGCCGCGAAGTTCAATCCCATTCGATGCCGCAAGACCGGATGCACGTATTCCCGGATGTCGTCGAACGTCACTTTCCGTCTCCCGTGCAGGGCGCAGTGGGCTTTGCCCGCCAGGATGAGCGCCTGGCCGGCCCTCGGACCGCAGCCCCAGCGGACCCAGTCCTTGATGAACCCCGGCGCGTCGGCGTCGCTGGGCCGGGTGGCCCGGGGAATCCGCGCGGCGTAATTCGCGATTTCGGGGCCCACTTCAATCTCGCGCACGACCCTTTGGAAGTCGAGGATCGACGGGCCGTTAATGACCCGGTCGAGCTGCGGCAACGTGTCCAGCGTGGTGCTCAGAAGGATCTTCTCCTCTTCGACCAGCGACGGATAACCGATCTTGATGAGGAAGAGGAAACGGTCGAGCTGGGCCTCGGGCAGCGGGTAGGTGCCTTCCTGCTCGATGGGGTTCTGGGTGGCCAGCACCAGGAACGGCTCGGGCAGGCTGTAGGTCTCGCCGCCCACGCTCACGTGTCGCTCCTGCATCGACTCCAGCAGCGCGGCCTGGGTTTTCGGCGGGGTCCTGTTGATCTCGTCGGCCAGCAGGATGTTGGTGAAGACCGGCCCCTTGGAGAACGTGAAGTGCCGCTTGCCGTGTTCATCTTCGTTCAACAGCGAGGTGCCCGTGATATCCGTCGGCATCAGGTCCGGCGTGAACTGAACCCGCGTGAAGTTCAGCGACATCGTCCTCGCGAGGCTGCTGATCATCAGCGTCTTGGCCAGGCCGGGCACGCCTTCGATGACACAGTGCCCCCTGGCGAAGAAGGACGTGAGCACCTGGTCGATCACGTCCACTTGCCCGATAATGATCTTTCCCACCTCGGCGATGATCTTCTGTCTGGCCTCTGACAGAGCGGCTATCGCCTGATCGTGATCCTTTGGGACCGCGCTTTTTGCTTCGAGATTCATGGCTTTGTCCACTGGTGACTGCTCCCTTTTCGGTTTTCGTAGTGAGTTTGTTGCTAGGGTTGATCGCGACCGCATCTACTGGGACGCGGATTCCTCGGCGAGGCGCTTGAAGTAGGACGTAACGATGTCCTCGTATCCCTCGGGGATGATTTCGGCACGCCCGCCGGAATCGACCTCGCGTCTTTTCCTGTCTTGAGCCAAGTCGCGATGGCGCATCTCGATGGCGCTGACGACGGCTTTTCCCGCGTTGTCCACGTACCCGACCGCCGCGTCGAAGACCTGCCGGACCCCCACGCCGTCGCCACGTTTGATCGCCAGGTCGATCTGCTCGAGCCGCTGGAGGGCCAACTGCAAGTCGGTGACGGGGAGGTTGTGGCTATCGAGGTTCAGCATGAGGGCGCGGATGTTTTCTCGAATCTGTCCCGTCTGGCCGGCAAACTCCCTCATGTTCCTCAGTTCGCTCGCCGGCAACTGGCCGGCCATGGCGAAGTCGGTTGGTTTCTGCCCCGGCTTGCTCAGACCGACGCTGGTCGGCTGCTGGCCGCCCTGGTCGTCGACTTCGCCATCCTCCAGGGGGGAACTGCTCATGCGGTTGGGCATGGCCACCTCGTCGTCCTCCACGGGGGGCGCTTGGTCCGCGACCATCTGGCCGTCCGCTTGGCCGCTACGGCCGAGGCTGGACCGCCCTATCGCTTTGTTGGTCGGGTCGGGCGTGGTGTCCCCCATCTTCCCGCTGGCCGACATGCTCGAATAGATATCGCCCATTGGAGGACCGGACGGGTTCCAATGGTTCATCATGTCCATGCCGGCCTGATCGACCATCGGCTCCATTCCCTTCAGCGCTTGTCGAAGCTCGGGTATGGTCAGGGCGAGTTCGGCGGGCAGTTCCTGAATGCCGGGGGGCTCGCCCATGTCCTCCATCGCCTCGCCCGAGCCCGGTTCGTCGCCCGAAATGGTGGACTGGGGGCCTTCCGATATGATTTCCTCGGCATGCTGGGCGATCAGAGTATCCAAGTTCCAGGTGTATTCCCCCGGTGCGCTCGTCTTGGCCGCCAAGTCCGCCAGGTCCGCCAGTTCTTTGGACTGCTGGAAAATCTCGGAGAGCTTGACCCCGGTCGGATCGCCATAGTCCATGATGCCGGAATCGGACAAGTCGTCGACCCAATCCTTGAGTTCCCGCGCCATCAAAAGTCGCTGCAAATTCAACTCGGCGAGTTCCCGGCGGTGTCCTTCCGTGAAGTCCTCCGGCGGTTTCGCCATGATCGCCTGCCGCTTCTCGAAATTCTCCTGGTGCTGGCTGGCCCACTCCTGCAACTTTTCCTGGAAGTCCCTGAGTTTCTCCGCCACCACCGGGGCTTGTTCCAGGCCTTTCTCGCCGAGGGCCTCTTTCACCCGCTCTTCCTCTTTCCTGGCGATTTCCCTGGCTTCCCTCCCCTTCAGGGCCAGGAGCTGGTTGTAAATCGTTTCCTGGATTCTCTGCAACGGCTCGAATTCGTCGAGGACGCGGGCCTGGTCGGGCGCGTCGAGGGCGATGTCCGGAGGAGCCTGGGTCGAGAGGTACAGTCGAAAGTCCTCCGGCGGCTGCATCCGGTCGTGGCCGGCGCAGACGATTCCCGTAACGGCACGCTCGTCACCCATATCGACCACGAGGATGTGGGGCATCCGGCCGCGCGCCGTCCACCCCTTGTCGAATGCCGCCTCCGCCCCCGCGCCGCCCGCGGCCGACACGACCTTCCAAGCGGAGCTGTCCAAGCGACTCCCGTCTTCTCCCAGCAGCGACAGGTTTCCAATCCAGGTCTCGTCTTTCCATCCCTCGGGAGAGACGACCACGAAGCCGAAATAGCGCCCCTCCTCACTGTCGAAGCGGACGGTGCGCGTCCCCGGGCGCGTCGAAAAGGCGTCTTCTACGGCCGGCTTGAGGTCCCCGGCACCGCAAAATCGCCGCGCGGACGAAAAGGCCCGGTCGTTGGCCTCCACGGCCTCGAACTCGGCGATTTCCTTCATCCGGGCCGCCATCCGGTTCTCACGGTCCGGGACAACTTGCACTCCGGCAAGGAGGGCCTCGCGGACACCGAGCTGCTTGCCAAGCACCAGCGCCCGGAATTTGTCCAGCAGATCCTGGATCTCCTCAGCGCTGCGCGGCTCACGGTTCATGTCCAGCCAGACATTCTCGATGTTGCTCAACAGGTTCCGCGTCCCATCGAGGGCGTCTTTCTGCAGGCCGATGGCGCGATCGAGGGCCGCATAGAGCTTCGCGAGGTCGTCGTCCGAACTCTTCAGTTCATCGATCATGTTGACGGCGAGGAGGATCGGCTCGGAAACACCCCAGGGGTTGTCCGGGGAGAAATCCTTGGCCCGGGCTTCCAGGAAATACTGGCGGCCGGGAACGAAGGTACTCGCGTCGATCATCAGTTCGAACCTCTGATTGATCGTCCCGCGGCGCCCGGGGGGGGGGCCGAATTCCCACTGCCGGACGATCTCCGGGAGGCTACCGCCGTAGGCGGGGCGGGAGGTTACCTGCAACTCACCGATGCCGTAATCGTCGCTGGCCTCAATTTGCAACGCAAGCCGTTCGCCGGGCATGACGGCGCGGCTCATCGGCGTTTCCACAAACCTCACGTCCGGTCTGCGGTCGTCCATCGGCAGAATCGAGCCGGACGCGATCCTCACGGATCGCCCCAGTTCCTTTCCCGTGACCTCCACGTCGTAGCTGCCGGCGGCATTGCCGATCTCGACATTCGCTTTCCACAAGAGGCCGTCGGTACTCTCGAAATCGACTTTCCCTTGCGACCACTGCCACTGCAGCTTCTCGGACGCCCTGTCCAACTTGATCTCGATCCCCAGCTTGGAATGCGGAAGGCACCTGACCGAATGCGGCGGCCCGGGCCGTTCGTGTGTTTCTTCCCCTGTGTAGGCGGGAGGTGTGATGTAGAAGCGCGATTCCACGATCTTCGGTGCGGGAATGACCCGGACCGGGATGCTGTGGGTATAGGTGTCGCCGGCGAAGACGCGGAAGGCGAAACTGTGGCGCACGTTCGGGAAGGTGTACTTGTAGACATTCGCCTTCCCGGCGACGGGTTCCATCATCACCGCCATCCCATCGCCCCGGGTATCGCCGACCGCATCCGCGCCTTCATTGAAAAAGAGTTCCGGATAGGTTGCCAATGTCGCGCCTTTCGCAAGCTTGCCGACCTCGAGGGTGATCGGAAGGGATTCATGTTCCGCAATCGTCACGCCGCGATCGGGGTTTATGTCCAGCGTGAACGAACCGGCCGGCGGCACGTCCGAGAGGCTGTACACATACCGGTCGATGGCACTCTCCGCATACCTTGGCAACCACAGGACGTAAAGCGCGA
>SKJM01000390.1 GCA_007122045.1 Planctomycetales bacterium
CGTCACCGCCAAGTGCACGGTCTCGGCCCGCGACGGCCGCATCTACCTCGGCGGCCACAACCGGGCGTCGGAACACACCAACGACCGGTTCGTCTGGTGCCTCGATGCCCGCGACGGCTCGCTCATCTGGCGGTCCGACGCGGTGACCTCGGCCCTGAACGTGGTCACCGTCGGCGAGCGGTTCGTCTTTTCCAACGCGCTGCGGGGCCGCGGGAACGTGTTCGACCGCGAAACGGGCAAGGTGGTGGCCGGCGTGGGGCACAATTACGCCTGTTGCCGGTTCACGCTGTCGGAACCCTACGTGCTGGGGGCCAATATGGACATGATCGACCTGGCGGCCGACGGAAAGCTCGTATCGACCGGGCCGGCCATCGATTCCCGCGAGTGCCTCGGCGCGATCATCTCCAACGGGCGGATGTTCTACGTCTCGCAGGCGAGCGGGTTCATCGTTTCGCAAACTTACGGCGACGAGGCCCGGCGGCTGCCGGCCGTGTGGGAGCGGGGCGAGTAGGCGCACGGCGCGACACGACTCAACGTTCGATCAACTCGATCGTCTCACCGCTGGGGAGTCGGAGTGTGGCCCACGTGACGCGCTCGTTCCCGTCGGGCATGGTGATCGATTCCGCCGTGACCTGGCCGCTTCCCTTGGGCCCCCGGACGTTGAACACCCAAACGTCCGCCTCCGGATGGGCGAGCGACGCCATCCAGTCGATCTTGAAGCTCTGCACCTGGCCGATGTGCTCCACCAGTACGGGATTGTCCCGCAACTCCAGTTCGATCTCCTTGGCCAAGAGGTTCATGCCAAAAAAGATGATGGCTCCGCAGCCCCCGCCGCACAGCATCAGGAAGCCGCCTCCGCACAACAGCACGGTGAGGACTATTTTGAGGGGAGACCATTGCAGCGGCCGCCGTTGGGCGAACGGTGGATTATCTCGATACGGATACGCGAAGTCGTCGTGTGTCATGAATGAGCCTCGCAACTGCCGGAAAGACTTGTTCCCCGCACTCCCACGATCTTTACCTGAGCGGCCGAGGCTGTCAAGCCCCGGTCGAAAACATTGCCATCATGGGCATCCTCACTGCGCTGCCGTCGGCGGTGCTGGGCGCCGGGGAGTTGGCGCGGCGGATGCAACGCACCAACCCACCGCAGGCACTTGGCCCTGGCACTGCACGCGCACAAAGCGGCCCTACAGCAAAAACCGGATCGCCACGAAGCCCAGCACCAGCAGGGCGAAAAAGGCAAGGGTGGCCAACTCGAAGTATTTCTCGATCAGGGCCTTCACGCCGGGGCCGAAGATGTAGATGAACGCGGCCACGAGGGTGAATCGGGCGAACCGGCCGATGGTGGCGGCCACGAGCAGGACCCACAGGGAAATGCCGAACACGCCCGCCGCAATGGTGAACACCTGGAACGGAATGGGAGTGAACGCCGCGCCGAGCAGGGCAACGAAGGCGTTCTCGTGGTACAGGGCGTAGACCTTGGCGAAGTTCTCCGGCGTGACCCCCGGCACGTAGCTGAAGAAGAACGGTTCGGCGGCGGCCCAGAAACCGTAGCCCACGATCCAGCCGGCAACCGCCCCCAAAGTGGAGCCAACCCCGTTGACCCAGGCGTAGTAGAACGACCGCTTGGGCTTCGACACCGACAGGGCGATTTGCAACACGTCGGGCGGGACGGGAAACACCACGCTATGGGCGAACGACAGCCAGAACAGTGCCGGCGTGCCGTAGGGCGTCTCGGCCCAGTGCAGCACCCATAAGTAGAGCCGTTTCACGAGGCCAGGCGGCTTGACGACATCGGCAGGTAGGCTTTCGACGGGGGCTTGCACAGTTCCTCCGCATGGTGGGCAGTGGTGTTGTTCCTTCTCAGTATAGCCCGCAATCACCCCGGCGCAAACCGCACTCCCGGAGCAACCATCCGCTCACCTGCTCGTGCCGGGACGCGGTCGCCGACCGCCTACGCCCCCACACTGAGGCCGGATACCGCCAACGGCCTCGCCTGCTGGCAACCGTACGCGGGGGGATGAAATAGTCTTGTCGGGGGGTATGACGCTATCTGGCCGCGAAAATGGGACTGTCCCCCGTGAACGGTTACGCGTGCTGCAACTCTATAGCCCGCCAAGGCGACGCCAATTTACCAAGCTTCCCATTATGCCCAAATTTGCGGCGATGCGTACCATGACCGTTGGATTTTCTTGCTGCGGGGCGGGGCATCCCCGTTGACTACGCCTGTCGGGCGCGGTACACTAGCCAATTAAATAGGCGTGTAGAAAGGGGCGAGTACCTTTTGCGGGCAACATCCCCCCGACGGTTCCGGCAGAAGGCGCCTGTCTCCTTTTCCCCTGGTTTGGTGGGGCCCGGCTGTTTCGGCCCCGCGACCGCTTTGTTCGATCCTCGTATCACGGTACCATCCGCAATGCATATCCGCCGGTCGGCGGAGGCCGTTACCGTCCACGCCCCGGCCAAACTCAACTTGTTTTTCGAGGTCCTGGCCAAGCGACCTGACGGGTTCCATGAGATCGAAACCCTTATGGTCCCGATCGACCTATACGACACCATCACGTTCCGGGAGGACCCAAGCGGACAGGTTCAACTGAGTTGCAAGCAGGTTTTCCGGGTTGCCGGGCGCCGCCGGAGGCGATGTGCGGCCGCCGGTGAAGACGTGCTGCCCGCGGAAAGAGACAACCTGGTTGTCCGGGCAGTTGAGCTGGTGCGACAAACGGCGGGGGTGCGGCGCGGCGCCGCAGTGCGGCTGGTCAAGCGGATTCCGATGGCCGCCGGGCTCGGCGGGGGTTCCAGCGACGCGGCGGCCGCCTTGCTGGCCGCCAACATCGGCTGGGGCTTGAACCTCGAGCCGGAGGCCCTGTTGCGGATGGCCGGCGAACTGGGCAGCGACGTCCCGTTTTTCCTGGCCGGTTCGGCAGCCGTCTGCCGCGGCCGGGGAGAGCAGGTCGAGCCGCTCCGCCACGTGCCCGAATTGCACTTCGTGGTTGCCCGGCCCCGCGCCGGGTTGTCCACCGCCGCGGTGTACGCGGCGTGCCGGCCGGCCGAGCATCCGCGGGCGGTGGGGCGGTTGTGTGCGGCCCTCGGCCGCGGCAACCTGCGGCAGGCCGGGAACCTGGTTTGGAACCGGCTCCAGCCGGTTTCCGCAACCCTGTGCCCGGCAGTGCCGGAACTGGACCGCTGCTTCTCGGAACTTGGCCTGCCGGGTTACGGCATGAGCGGGAGTGGAACAGCGTATTTCGGCCTGTGCCGCCGTGCAAGCGACGCTCGGCGCGCCGCGCGGCGGTTGCGGGCCGGCGGCGTTGAACAGGTCTTCGCAGTACGGAGTTGCCGCCAACCGGGCGGCCCTGGCGGGCGGCCCGAAACGCAAGGAGAACGGCCATGGAGATAACCGAGGTCCGTGTGAAGTTGATGCAGGAACCGGGGGAACGGCTTCAAGCGTTTTGCTCCATCACGTTCGACGACGCCTTCGTCGTGCGCGACTTGAAGATCATCGAAGGCGCCAGTGGGCCGTTTGTGGCCATGCCCAGCCGCAAGCTGACCAACCACTGCCCCCAGGTCGGCTGCAAGAATCACCTGCGGGCGGCCTACTGCAACCAGTGCGGCGCCCGCCTGCGAGAGACGGCGGCGCAGAAGGATGAAGACGGCCGGGCCAAGCTCTACGCCGACATCGCCCACCCGATCAACCCCGCCTGCCGCGAGATGATCCAGTCGCGGGTGATCGAAGCATTCGAGCGGGAGAAGCTGCAATCGCAGCAGCCGGGCTACGTGTCGACCTACGACGATTTCGATAGCGACGATGACGATGTCCGACCCGCCGGCGTCGAGCCCAAACAGGTACAAGCCGCCGAACCGCCGCGCGGCCCGCACCGTCCCCCCGCCCACCAGCCGCACTCGCCGCGCCGCGACGAGGGGCAGTTCGGCGCGGGGATCTTCGATTGACCGGCGGAGTTCGCGCTTCAGCGTGCGGGACATCGCACTTATTTCGTTTGCGCGCTGAAGCGTGAACTCCAACACTTCCTCCCGAACGCATGCCGCCCGAACCATCCCCGACGCCTCCCACCCGCGACGAACTGGCGGAACGCTACTTCGATCAGCTCCCCTTCGATCCCTATCCGGTCCAGGAGGAGGGCCTGCTCGCCTGGTTCTCCTCCGACCAGGGTGTGCTCGTCTGCGCGCCGACGGGCATGGGCAAGACGGTCATCGCCGAGGCCGCCCTGTTCGAGGCCCTGCACACGGGCAAGCGGGCCTACTATACCACCCCGCTCATCGCCCTGACCGAGCAGAAGTTCCGCGAAATGCAGGAAAACGCCGTCCGGTGGGGCTTCTCGCCCGGCGACGTCGGGCTGGTGACCGGCAACCGCCGCGAGAACCCCGACGCCCGCGTGCTCGTCGTCGTCGCCGAAATCCTCTTCAACCGCCTCCTGCACCGCGAAACGTTCGACTTCGACGACGTCGCCGCCGTGGTGATGGACGAGTTCCACAGCTTCAACGACCGCGAACGCGGCATCGTGTGGGAATTCTCCCTCGGGCTGCTGCCCCGGCATGTGCGCCTCCTGCTGCTCTCGGCCACCGTGGGCAACGCCCGGCAGTTCATCCAGTGGCTCCGCCTCGCCCACCGGCGCGAGGTCGAGCTGGTCGAGGGCGACGAACGCCGCGTGCCGCTCACCTTCCAGTGGGTCGACGACCGCCTGCTGAGCGAGCAGATGGAACTGATGGCCCGCGGGCCTGAAGACGCCCGCTTCACCCCCGCGCTGGTCTTCTGCTTCAACCGCGAGCAGTGCTGGAACGTGGCCGAGCAGCTCAAGGGGAAGAGCATGCTCAGCGACGGCCAGCAGGAGCGCCTCGCCGAGCAACTCAAACGGTACGATATGTCGCAGGGTGCTGGTCCGAAACTCCGCCAACTCCTCCTGCGCGGCGTGGGCGTGCACCATGCCGGCGTGCTGGCCAGGTATCGCCGCCTGGTCGAGGAGCTGTTCCAACGCAAACTGCTCTCGGTGGCCGTGTGCACCGAAACGCTCTCGGCGGGCATCAACCTGCCGGCCCGCTCGGTCGTGCTGCCCAGCATTCTCAAGGGTCCGACGGGCAAGAAGACCGTGGTGGAGACGAGCACGGCGCATCAGATTTTCGGCCGCGCCGGCCGCCCGCAATTCGATTCCCGCGGGTTCGTCTTCGTGCTGGCCCACGAGGACGACGTGAAGATCGGCCGGTGGCGGCGCCAGTACGATCAGATTCCCGACGACACGAAAGACCCGAACCTCATCAAGGCCAAGAAGCGGCTGAAGAAGAAGGCCCCGAAGCGGCGGGCGACCGAACAGTACTGGTCGGAAGCGCAGTTCGACAAGCTGCGCGCCGCCCCGCCCGGCAACCTGCGCAGCACCGGCCCGGTCCCGTGGCGCATGCTGGCTTACATGCTCGAGGCCTCGCCCGAGGTCGACCTGATCCGCCGCCTGGTGGGCAAACGGCTGATGGACGGCAAGCGGCTCGAGCGGGCGCAGCAGCAGCTCGACCGCATGCTGCTCACGCTCTGGCGGGCCGGGTACGTGGACCTGGAGCCCGAACCTCCCAAGCCCCGCAAGCCGGGCGACGCGGCGCCGGCAGCCCCGCCCGCGGATCCCAACGCAGCCACCCCCGCCGCGCCGGCGCCCCCGGCGGAGCCGA
>SKJM01000042.1 GCA_007122045.1 Planctomycetales bacterium
CCACCAAGAACATTTCGGCCGGCCAGACCCTGGCCCAGCCCCTTGCCCGCTCCGAGCACTTTCCCGAAACCATCGTCGAAATGATCGCCGTGGCCGAGGAGTCGAACCGGTTGGACCGCGTGCTGGTCGACATTGCCGACGGGCTCCAGCGGCGCACATTCCGCCGTTTGGACCTTGCCGTGCGGCTGCTCGAGCCGGCCATGCTCGTGATGATCGCCGGCATGGTGCTGCTGCTGGTCATCGCCCTGCTGCTACCGATGTTCCGGATGAGTATGACCATCGGATAACCGTTCACGGGGACTCTCCCAATTTTTGCGGCACAGAGGAGAATTCGCCCAATGGCTCAACCGCTACGGCCGCAAAAATGGGACTGTCCCCCTTCGTATGCATCCACAACACGCGACACGTTTCCAAGGAGTTACCGTGAAGAAGACAACCCTGCCAAGGCGCCGGACTGCCCGCCGAGGCTTGACCTTGATTGAAGTCCTGCTGGTGCTGGCCATCCTGGTCATCATTGCGTCGATCACCGTGGTGGCCGTCATTCCCATGCAGCGAAGCGCGTACATGCGGGCGGCCGAGACCCAGATCAAGGCGTTCAAGACGCCGCTGCAAGCGTACCGGATCGACGTGGGCACCTTCCCGAACACGAGCCAGGGGCTGGAGGCGCTGCGACACCCGCCGTCCGACCTTCCCTCGCCGGCCAAGTGGCGAGGGCCCTACCTAGAAAGCCCGGTGCCGCTGGACCCGTGGGGAAATACGTACCGCTACGAGTATCCCGGCCGTTACCAGCAGGACTGGCCCGACATCTGGTCGTACGGTCCCGACGGCATCGACGGCACCGAGGACGACATCGGCAACTGGCACGTGGAGGAGTGACCGCGATGGCTGCGGGCGATGATAAGGGGTTGAGAGTGGGGCGTTCCGCCTTTTTGGAGCGCGGAGGCTTGACGCCGCTTTCGTTTTGCCTCAGCTTTGGCGTTTCGAACGGTGGCGGTTGGAGGTGCCGAGAGAAAAAAAGGCATAGCCAAAGCGGCGTCAAGCCGCCGCACTCCAAGAAAGCGCGCCGGGCGGTGACCCTGCTGGAGATCCTGCTCGTGCTGGCCGTCCTGGTGGCGCTGGGCGCGGTGGCGTGGCCGTCGCTGGACCGTTCGCTGGCCGACCAGCGCCTGCGCCACGCGGCCGACATGGTGCGCGCGCAGTGGGCGCAGGCGCACGTCCGCGCGGTGTCCACGGGGACGCAACAGCGCTTTCGCACGGAGCCCGGCGGGCGCCGCTACTGGATCGAGCCCATTGAGGACGAGCCCGGCCTGGCGTGGGCCGGCCCGGCCGGCGGCGGCGCCCAGGGCCCTGACGCCGCTTCGCTTCCGCCCGACCACCGGCTTCTGCCGGACGACGTGGTATTCGGCGAGGTCACCATCGAGTCGTTGGCCGATTCCGGCACGGAGTCGCTGTTCGACCCGTCCGGCGCCGCCGACCGCGCCTTGATGGACGGCCTGCAAGTCCAAGGGACCGTGGTCTTCTATCCCGACGGCACATCCTCCTCGGCGCGCCTGGTGCTGCGGAACGCGCACGCTCGGTGCGTGGTCGTCTTGCTGCAAGGCCTCACTGCTGTGGCGAAGGTGGGCGAAGTGTTCCCGGCCGAGGAGACCTTGCCATGAGTCCGACTGCGAACCGCCGCGGGCTGACGCTGCTGGAGGTGATCCTTGCGCTGGCCATTCTTGCCGGCGCGGTGGCGGTGCTCTCGCAACTTTCGTGGAGCGGCCTGGAGCACGCCCGGCTGGCCGGCGACACGGTGGCGGCCCAACTGATGGCCGAGAGCCTCATGGCCGAGTTGATGGCGGGCATTCACCCGCTCGAGTCGGTCTACGACCAGCCGGTCGAACAGTTGAGCTTCGATGGGCAACCGGCGCCGGCGGCTGAGAGCGACCCGGGCCGCTGGCTGGCGACGATCGAGGTTTCGCCGGCTCCGATCGGCGGCATGTTGCACGTGGCGGTCACGGTGCGCGACGCCACGTCGACCGGCCGCGCGGCCGAATCGACCCTGGTGCGCTGGCGCATCGACCCGGAGCGGGAAGTCGAGCAGGAGTGGTAACAGCGTTGGGGGGAGAGGGGAGAGAAGAGCCATGCTACAACACGACGATCGAATCCGCCCGAACGCCGGCCGAACCCGCCGCCGGGCCCGCGGCGGCCTGACCTTGGTGGAACTCATCCTGGCCACCGCGCTGAGCGCCATGGTGCTGGTGGTCGTGTTCACGGCCGTCGAGGTGCAATTGCGGGCGTTTGACCGGGCCACCCGAACGACCGAGCGCGACCGGCTCGCCCACGTGCTGCTGCGGCGCATGGCGGCCGATTTGCGCGGGGCGCTCGGTCCCCCGGCCTCCCCTCAGGACGATGCGGCCGATGGATTCGACGACCTGGACTTCCTGATGAGCTTCGACGACCCCTTCGATGCCTTCGACCAAATGCCCGGCCTCGGTTGGGATTGGGACCTTGACGGTGCTGCGTCCGGCCCGGTCGGGCTGCGGGGCGAGGCCGACCGGCTTCGCATCGACGTCGTGCGAGCGGTGCCGGCCGACCCGGAAAGCTGGATCGCGTCGTTTTGGCTCGACACCGCTCCCAACCCGGCGGAAAGCGGCATTCGCACCATCGAGTACTTCGTCGTCTCGCCCGACGAGTCGCTCTTCGCGAGCGATTGGGAGGACTCCGGCGCCGCCGGCGGCCTGGTGCGCCGCGAGATGATCGAGCCGGTGGCGGCGTGGGCGTCGCAACTGGGCCTGCTCGATGAATTCGACGCCGCCGCGCCGCCGCTCGCCCCGGAAGTGATCGCCCTCGAGTTCCGCTACCACAACGGGAGCGACTGGCTCGACGCATGGGACACCGCCACGGCCGGCGCCCTGCCGCGGGCCGTCGAAATCACCCTGTGGTTCGCCGGCGACGACATGTCGGCCGACGACGTGGCCGCCTGGTCGCTCGGGCTGGGGATGCCGGCCGCCGGCGCCGATCTGGAGATGCCCCGCTACCGCCTGGTCGTGCACCTTCCCGTTGAAACCGCTGCCAAGTCGGCGGTCGGCGAACTCGGCGGCTCGCTGTTCGACGAACCCGGCGACGCCGACTTCGACTGGGGAGACGAGCCATGAACCAACGCGAAGCCGTAGGGTGGGTGGTTCTGGACGCGGCAGCCGTAGGGTGGGTGGTTCTGGACGCGGTAGCGGCCAGGTTCACCCACGCGCCAGACCACCGTCCACCCCGCGGCGCAGCGGGGGCACCGAGCCATCGCCAACGCAACCGCCCCCGCCGCGGCATGGTGTTGGTGCTGGTGCTGGTGGTCGTCACCGCGCTGAGCCTCGGCGCGCTGGCCTTCGCGGAACTGATGATCAACCGCCGCGAGACGGTCCACCTGGCCGAGCGGCAAGCGCAGGCCTGGGCGCTGGCCGAGTCGGGGTTGGAGGCCGCGAAGCTCCTGCTGGCCGAACAGCCCGACGTCCGCTACGCCGGCGGGGCCTGGATCGATAATCCCGAATGGTTCCACGGCGTGCTGGTGATCGACGACGACGAGGCGCGCGGGCGGGGGCGATTCACCGTGGTTGCCCCTGCAATGATCGGGGAATTTCACGACGGGCTGCGCTTCGGCCTGGAGTGCGAGTCGGCAAAGTTGAATCTCAACACGCTGCTGGCCGACAGCAGCGACGCCTCGGAGGCCCGCGAGCGGCTGATGGGCCTGCCGGGCATGACCGAGGAGACTGCCGACGCCGTCCTCGATTGGCTCGACGAGGACGACGAGCCGCGCGACTTCGGCGCCGAGGTTTCGTACTACGAGTCGCTGGCCACCCCCTACCGCCCGGCCAACCGGCCCCTGCGGCGCATCGAGGAACTGCTCCACGTCCGCGGGGTGACGCGCGAACACCTGTTCGGTGCCGACGCCAACCGCAACGGCCGCCCCGATTCGCACTCGTTCGCTTCGCTGGGGCTCTCGGAAGATCGCGGGTGGGCGGCCTATCTGACGCTCCACAGCCGCGAACGGGACCACCGGCCCGACGGCCGCCCCAAAATCGACATCAACCAGGACGACCTGGAAAACCTTTACGCCGAACTGGAGGAAGCCCTGGGACCGGAGTGGGCCGCGTTCATCATCGGCTATCGCCAGCAGGAGCAACGGTACGACGAGGCCGAAGACGCCGGATCCGACAGTCGCGACAACTCCGAATCGCCGCGAAGCAGCCGCGACTCGGAGCCGGACCGCGAGCGGGAGGGAGACGACGACGAAGATGATGAAGACGATGACCATGACGATGACGACGAAGTCGACTACGAGGACCGCATCACCGGGCAACTCGACCTGTCGCGGCCGGCCGTTCAAACGCTCGACAGCATCCTGGACCTCGTGGGCCAGAGCATCCAGGTCGAGTACGTGGACCGCGAAAAGCCGGTCGTCGTCTCGCCGCTGTTTCCAGACGACCGGGAAGCCATGCGCGACTACTTGCCCACCCTGCTCGAATGTGTGACGACAGAGGCGTCCGACACGCCGGCCGGCCGGGTGAACGTCAACTTGGCGCCGGTCGAGGTGTTGAGCGGCGTGCCGGGCATCGGCGCCGACCTGGCGGCCGAGATCGTCGCCCGCCGCCCGGCCAACCCCGCCGAGGCGCCCCCCTTCCAGCAGACCCCGGCGTGGCTGTTGATCGAAGACCTGGTGACCCTCGACGAGATGAAGGAGCTTCTGCCGCGGCTGACGACCGGCGGCAGCGTATACCGCGCGCAGGTAGTGGGGTTTTTCGACGAGGGCGGACCGGTCGTGCGGCTGGAGGCCATCCTCGACGCTACCACCCTGCCGGTCCGCGTGGTATCATTGAAGGACCTGACCGCGTTGGGCCGCGGCTTCCTGCCGGAAGAATTGGGCGCCGTGCCGTAACGGTTTTTGGAGGGATCACTCGAATGCGGAAACTGAAGATCGTTGTGGAACGGCACCCCGATACGTACGTGGCGTATCCGCTGGGAATCACCGCGGTTGTTATCGGGCAGGGCGACACCTCTGAAGCGGCCCTCGCCGAGTTGGAGTCGGCGCTGCAGTTTCACCAGGAGACGTTCGGCGCCGACACGCTGGACGTGGACCCGCCCATTCTTGAAGCCTTTATCGCAGAAGCGGGAGTTCCGATCTGATGCCCAAATGGGTCGCCATCGAACTGAGCCGGTCGGAAGCACGGGTGCTGCTGGTGCGCACCGCGGGCGCCGAGATGGCCGTCGAACAGGCGTTCGGCGTGCCGCGGCCGACGGGCGAGGAGGCACCCGGCCCCGAGGCCTTCGAGAAGGCGGTTATCGCCGCGCTGGCCGAGCACGGCATCGCGCGCCTGCCGGTGGTGGGCGTGGTCGGCCGCGGCGACGTTGAGTTGCGGCGGTTGCAGTTGCCGCCCGCCCCCGAGGAGGAGTTGCCCGACCTGGTGCACTTCCAGGCCGCGCAGGAGTTTCCGAACCTGGAGCCGGACGCGGCGCTCGATTTTCTGCCGCTGGAGGGCGCGGCCGACGGGCCGCGGCGGGTGCTGGCCGCCGCGCTGAAGCCGGGTGTGGCCGAACGTCTCGGGCGCATCTGCGCCGCCGCGAAGCTGTCGCTCGCCCGCCTGGTGCTCCACCCGGCCGCCGCCGCCTCGCTGGCCGTCCGGCGCC
>SKJM01000784.1 GCA_007122045.1 Planctomycetales bacterium
AAAGCCCGGGTCGGGCCGGCGCGGGGTGGCAATGACGGGCCGGGGCAGGGCGGCGAACGCCTGGCCGTGCACCCGGTGGTAAACGACGACGTCCTCGAAGGTCCCCTTGAACTTCCCGCGGCCGTCCAGGCCGGACGCGATCAAGTTGCGCTGGGCGCGGCCGGGCTTGAACACGTGGGCCGGCCGGAAAGAGGTCGCTTGTTCGGCGACCTTCTCGTCGTCCATCCACAGCGCCGTGTGGTCGCCGTCGATTTCGAGGCGCACCCGCGTCCACCGGTCGCGCGGGAGAGGTCGCGGCGCGGAAAGCGAAACCGCTTCCTTCCCGTCCACCTTGGCCAGGAACGCGAGCCGGCCGCCCCGGCCGCCGGTGGTCAGCGTGAACCGGTTGTCTTCGCCGGATCCGAAAGCCAACAGGGGCTGGTCGCCGTCGCCCTGCCACTTGACGGTCATGTCGACGGTCAGCTCGCCCAGGTCGGCGATCCGGCGGTTCAGTTCCGCGTACTGGGTCTCGCCGTCGAAGGCGAAGCCGCGGCGCGTGCCGTCTTCGACAAACTCCGGCTTTCCGTGGAGGTAGCCGTTGAGCACGCTGACGAAGAATTCGCGGTCGCTGTCCGCGCCGCGATACAGGTCTTCCAGCACGGTCGATTCCGGCTGATCCATGGCGTAATTGGCCCAGAGTCCGTACGCGTCCAGCTCGGCGTTCAAGCGGGTCGTGAGTTCGGGCGGATCGTCGTCGTCGGATTCACTCAGTGGGAACCAGGCGCGCTGGTAGCCGTCGAGCTGCGTGCCACCCCCGATGACCGCCTGGCCGCTGACGCGGGCGTTCCCCGAGACAACCGCGTTGTTGCGGATCACGGCGTAGTCTTCGACGATGGCGTGATCGAGAACCTTGGCCTGCTCCAGGACCGCGGCGTGCGGCCCGACGTAGGCCGTCGGGGCCGCCTCGGCCGTTGCGGCCACCCAGCCGCCGCCGTTGGGGTGCGGGGCGCCGTCGGGCGCGCCGAGCGCCTCTTGCAGGCGGTCGAGCAGCCAGTACGCCGCGATCTTTTCCAGCTCGCCGGCCGACTTGTCCTCCACGCGCCGGCGCATGTCTGCCTGAACCGCGCGGGCCTCCTCGATGAAGCGCCAATCCGAATCCGTATTCGGGATGACCGGCAGAATGGTTCCCGGGCGCAATCTCGGGCTGCGGCCGTACACGCAGTGCACGTCGTTCAGGTCGGCCCGCGTGCGATGGGGCGATCCCGGCACCGCGCCGCGCAGCGTGACCTGCCACGGAAAGCGGGGGGCATGATGGCCTTGATGCCACCTGCCGGTGCTCATCAGGGCCCGGGGCGTGCCCGCGACGGTCAGCCAGTAGCGCAGGTCGCCGTCGCGCCGCTGCATGCGCATCGTGCCCTTGTTCCAGAGGTCGCTGTAGCGAGCGCGGCCGTCCTTGTCCACGGCCACGATACACGCGCGCCAGTCGCTGTATACGGCCGGGTCGTGATACCCCTGGAAATCGACCTCGATGAAAGTTTCACCGTCCGCGGGGAGCAGCCGCACGATATTCACCCCGAACGGCTCGGGCGCCTCGTCCCAGGGGATGCGGTAGACGCCCTTGTCGGGGTCGACCGGCTCGAGGTAGTTGCGCGCCACGGCGAACCACTGCATGCGGAGACCTTCCTGAATTTGCGCATCCAACTCCGCCTGCCGCGCGCCGTAGTCGCCCATCATGTCGCCGAGGCCGGGTATGCCGTCCTCGAAAAGACCCCGCTCCTGTCCGACCCGGGCCAAGGTCTGGTAGAAGCTGTTCTCGGCGCGCGCCTTCGGCAAGACCAGCGCCCCGACCATACCCCAGTTGGGGTCGAAGCCGATCATGCGGAGGAAGAGCGTCGTCACGTAGGTCCCATGCAGGGCGTTGCGGTAGGGACGTTCGACGTTCATCTCGCAGCGATCGGACTGGCCGCCGATGATCATGGTATTCGCCTCGGGCCAGATTTCTCCGCTGTGGGCGCGCCACTGGTTTGAAAAGCCGTGGGCGTACTCGTGGGCGAATCCGCCCGGCCTGGCGCTGAGCGCCACGGCCGCGCCGCCGTATCCGCCGGTGCCACCGCCGCCGACGCTGCGGTAGCCGTCGGCGATCGTGCCCCCGAGGTGGATCTCGAACCGGTACTGCTCCTTGCGGTCCCAGTAGGGCATCAGGTGCCCGCCGTACTCGAGGTAGGCGTGGAAGTCTGCGAGCATGCTGAGGGCGCACTCGCGGAAGCGGGCCGCTCGCTCGGGGTGGTCGGTGTTGATCCAGGCACTCCTGCCCTGCGTGCCTGACGGGATGACGAAATGATCGGTCTCGATCCGCATGGTGCCCGGCTCGCCGATCTCGGCGTTGTTGGGATAAGCCCGGATGGTCCCCGGCCGCGTCTTGTGGACCGTCTTATCCAGCGAGGCCCTGACGCGTTCCATTTCCTTCAGATAGACGTCCAGGATGAACTCCCGGTCCTCCTGGCAGAAGGTTACGTCCTCGAAGCCGCGCGGCGTGCCGTCGGGCATGCGCAGGATCGCCGTCGGCTCGACGAAGTCCTCGCCGTCCTGGTGGGGATCGCCGAGGGCGTTGCCGATGCCGTCGAACCCGATCAGGTGCGCCTCGAAGACGCGTGGCAGGCCGCGCGCGCGGACGTCGGCGGCGCGCGGGGTTTTCCAACGCTCTTCGATCACCTTGCCGCGTTCGCCGTCAAGCGTCGAGACGTGGGGCCCGCCGAGCAACGTCTCGTTCATCTCGTCGCTCTGCCAGGCCGCCGCCACGTTCTCCGTGCGGTCGGCTTTGTAATGGATCACCTCGTAGTAGTATTTCCGCCCTTTCTCCAGCGGAACGGGGCCGGAGATCTGGCTCGGACGCGCACCCCATTGACGCAGCCTCGTGCCTTGTGTGGTATGGGCGACCAGCCTCTTGTTGCCGGGCTGGTCGTCCGTACTGACGTAGAAGAAGCCCATGTCGTCAGCGCTGATCTTAAACACGTAGTCCCCGTCCTCGGGCGGATGCAGATAGCCGCGGAAGCGGCGCAGTAACCAGTTGTCCGGGCCCCGATCGAGCATCAGCTCATCGTGTTCAAAGATTTCCGGTTCCCCTTCGAGCCGGCCCTCACCCTCGTCGAGGAAATCGATCTTGCGGGTCCACTCGCGCGGGATCATCCCCTCCTGGACCGCGATGTGGTCCACACCCTTGCGGGGCCACCAGCGCACGACGCGGCGGGTATATTGGTCCGCCGGTCCGCCCCCCTCCTTCACTTCGTACAGCTCAACACCGTCGACGAGCTTGCCGCCTTCGGGATAACGGGCAAAGACGAAAAAGTCATACGTGCCGTCTTCGGTGTACAGGTCGCCGGCCCGCAATCCGCCGGCCAGGATGGTCAGTAATGCAATCGCGCTAAACGCTTTTTTCATTTTATGTTCCTTTCGCTGTGACACGATTCCCCGATATCGCCAAGCAGGCCACGTGCCGTGTTTGGCCCTTGCACCGCACGCAGGCTCCGCCGATGCCGGCCGACTGCCCGCCTGAATGTCATTCCTGACGCGCGACAGCAATCACCGTCAACGATCTGGATGGCGTCGCGACAGGCCAGGCGTCGCAAGCTTCCAGAAACCACGTGCGGCAACGCCGCGGGTTCGGCTTCTACAGATTGTGAGTGTGGCGTTCGCATGGGAATCTTCCTTCTTGTTCAGGGGTTTGGTGGTTCAGTTCAGTGCCGGGACTTCTCCGTCGCCGGTCGGCTCGCCTTCGAGCAGCCAGGCGAGGTTGAAACGCGCCACGCGTCCGCCGCCGCCGCCTTCGTACAGCAGGTAAATCCAGCCTTCGCTGGGCGTTTCGGGGCGGCCGGCCGTAAGCGACGAGTAGGCGAAAGCTCCCTGATCCACCTGTCGTTTCAGCGGCCACGTGGTCCCGCCGTCGAAGCTGGCCCAAACGTGGCCGTTGCGGCGCCCGCCGGGCGATACGATGTTGCTGAACACCAGGATGTCGCGCCCGCGGATCGGCAGGCGCACCAGGCCGGCCATCAGGCCGTAGTCGCGATGCTGGGCCCCGTCGGGCAGCACGTCGCTCACCGACAAGTCCTTCCACGTTTGGCCGCCGTCGTCGCTGTGCGCGGTCCAGCGCATGCGGGCGTTCTCCCCCTGCGGCGCCCAGTGCCGGCGGGAGTTGTAGTAGATCCGCCCGTCGGATAGCTCGGCCAGCGCCCCTTCGCCCGTCCCCAAGGCAGGAAACGGCGTGCTGGTTTGCCAGCTCTTGCCTCCGTCATCGCTGAATAGGGCCGTGTTGTAGTGTTCGGGCCAATCACGCGGTGCGTTGCTTGTAGGAATGACCCTGGCCGGTTGAAGGAGCCTGCCTCGATGGGGTCCATGCCGGAGCGTGATGCCGGAATCGGCTCCATGGGTACCCGCCTTGTGACCCGACGCGTTGGGTTTGATTACCGTATCCTCGTCCTGTGTCCAGGTCTTGCCGGAATCGCCGCTACGGAACATGCCTGCTTGAAACACCAGGATATCGCCGCTTTTTTCGTCGACACTTGCGGCCCCCAGGGAGCCTCTCGCGTCGCCAATGCGCTGTTCCGGTTCCCAGGTGGTGCCTCCGTCGCCGCTGCGGCGCAGCCTGACAGGCTCATTCCGAGCCCAGAAGGCCAGCACCGTGCCGTCGACGGCCGTGACGATACTCGGAAACCGCCCGCCACTGAAGAGCTGCTGGATTTCGAGCCTGGGTTCTCCGAGGAATGGTTCCAGCTTGCCCTCGAACGTACTCTCGGCCGCACGCACGGTGCCGCAGATGGCCAGCAGAACCAGGGTTGTGAGTGTGGTTGTTCTCGTTTTCATGCGATGGGTCCTTGCTTCTGTTACCGAAACACTGTTCGACGCAATAGTCATCACTCCGGCACGTCCCCGTCGCCGCTCGGCTCGCCTTCGAGCAGCCAGGCGAGGTTGAAGCGGGCGATGCGCCCCCCGCCGGAACCCTCAGTGTGAACACGACCGGCGCGCCTGGGCAAAGCCCGGGCGCAGTCGTGTAACTTACGTGTGAAATACCTTCTCCGCCGCGAAGGTTGGCAAACTGCGGTACGGAAAATTCGTGCCGCACGGACGGTTTCGTTCATTCTATCAGCTAGCCGGCGGCATGTCTTACCTTATCTGGCAAAAATATGTGCGCATTTGGCACTTTTCCATGGCCCGCGGGCCCAAACGGGCTATAATGGGTGGGCCTGCCCGGCGTGCCGCTGGAAAACCCGGGTAGCAGGTGAACGGCCGCTGAATTGGCCGTTTCCGGCAGGTTGCCGATGGGGCAACCATTCACATGCCGGCCGGGGACTGGTCCCCTTACCGGCCGAAGGGGACAGCCCAATGCCACTTACTTTGGACTTCATTTTTGCCTTCACCCTCCCTCCGGGAGGGTCGAGAGGAACGAGCGGGGGGGGCAAATCGCGGGTTCATCCGGGCTTTTCGTAACCCTCCCCGGCCGCTACCGCGTCCGACCCTCCCGCCGGGAGGGTAAAGTAGTTGGCATTGGGGGACCGCCCCCCCGTAAACCGTACGGAGTATCGAACCATGCCCGACCGAAAACTCGGCGTGTTCCTGCCGCGGATGGACGACAACAGCCAGCGAATCATGCGCGGCGTGGTGCGCTACCTTCACGAACAC
>SKJM01000140.1 GCA_007122045.1 Planctomycetales bacterium
ACCCTGTCGCCCGAGGCCCAGGCCGCCGTGGCGATGGTCGAGGATTTCGGCGGGAAGGTTCGCCGGGACGAGGCGGGCCGCGTGATTGCGGTCGATCTCAGCGAGCAGGTCGTTTCCGACGACGAGGTGAAACGACTCGCCTCGTTGACCGATTTGAAGGAGCTTTCGCTGCGCGGCACGGAGATTACCGACGAATCGGCGTCGGTCATTGCCCGGTTTACCCGGCTTGAGCAACTCGAACTCGACAACACGGTGATGACCGACGCCGGGGTGCGGGAACTCGCCGCGCTGACGGAACTGAACGACCTGCGGCTCCGGCGCATGACCCGTGTAACTCCCGAGGCGCTGGAAAGCCTGGCGGAGTTGCCCAACTTGCAGTACCTGCACTTGACCGACAATTACTTCGGCGACACCGGGCTGCAATACATCGCGCAGTTCCCGAACGTGCGGTTGCTCGACGTCCGCGGCGACGACATGATCGGCGATGCGGGCCTCGAGGCGCTGGTGGGTATGGACACCCTGGTGGCGCTGCGGGTGCGGAGCCGCTCGGTGAGCGACATGGGCATGGAAAGCCTTGCTCAAATGCCCCAGCTTCGCACGCTCGCCATCGAGGACTCGCTGGCGCTGAGCGACTATGGCCTGGAACACCTCGCGGCGCTGACGGAACTCGACGACCTCTCCATAGCGCAGGCGTTCAACGTGACCGACGCCGGCCTGGAGCACTTGGCCGGCCTGACGAATCTGCGGCGGCTGAACTTCCGCCGGCTCGGCCTCAGCGGGGAGGGGTTGACCCACCTCAGCGGCCTCACCGAAGTGTGGTCGCTCGACCTGGGCGGCACCGCCATCGGCGACGACGCCTTGGCGCACCTGAAGCAGTTCCCCAAGCTCACGCGGCTGAACCTCATGATGACGCCGGTGAGCGATGCCGGCATGGAGCAGCTTGCCGAATTGACTTCGCTGAAGTGGTTGAGCCTCGAGCAGACGCAGATCAGCGACGAAGCCGTGGAACATCTGTCCCGGCTGAAGTCGCTCACCGAGCTGGACGTATCGGAGACGCAGATTACGGAGGTCGGGCTGGCCCGGCTCCGCGCGGCGCTGCCGAATGCGCGCATCAGCCCGTGACTGAACCGTCCGGCCTGACCAGTTTCCGGGGCAGTCCCCCCGGGAACGGTCGCCGGTCGGACGGCCGATAGACAACCCCGGTTCGTCCGGTCTATAATGGGGTCGGCGTGTGGGGCCGGCGCGCGGCCGAGCGGGGAGACCGCAGGCGACCTCCCCGCGTAAGTGGTGTTGGAGGGAAAGGTTCGGATGGATTTCAAGCGAATCATGCCGCCGATGGTGTTGCTGTGCGCGGGCGCGGGGATGCTCGTGTACGGGGCGGTGTTTCACACGCTGACCATCCTCGAAGAAGAGGAGACCGAACTGTCGATCCCCATCCCATCGCCGTTCGACCAGCCGGCCGACCCGGTGGACCGCCATTTCCACTTGCCCGGGGGCGATCGGTTCGGGGCGATCGACCCGTTCCATTCGGCTGTGCCGCCCGACCTGCCGCCGGGGGGCGAGGCCGTGGACCCCTTCGATCCGGGCGCCTGGCCGCCGGAAGCCATGGAGGCCGACCCGTTTGCTGCGCCCCCGGGGCAGCCGGGTGAGCTTACGCAAGCCGAGCCTTCCTGGTTCCCCGACCCGCATGGAATGATGTTTCAAACGGTGACGCGGATTGAATGGATCCCGCGTACGGAACCCGAGTGGGCCTTGGTCCGCGAGGTGACCTTCGGAGGCGTCGCCCGGCGGGAGGACGGCCAATTGAAGCGGACGTACCGCGGCAAGCCGCCGACCCTGTGCCCTACGTGAGTGCGGTAAAGGAGGTCATGGCGGCCATGGCCAAGCGAAAATCCATTCCTTTTGCGGCACGGCTTGCCCGGTGGCGGGTGTGGGTGCAGGCAACGTTTCTGCTTGTCTGGCTGGATCCGCTGCTCTTGCGGTTGCACGCGATCTGCGGACCCGTGTTTCATTGCCACTCGTGCCCCCTGGCCACGTTCGCCTGCCCGATCGGCGTGCTGGTGAACTTCAACGCGCTGCACGTGTTTCCCGTTCTTGCAGTGGGCACGCTGCTGGTGGTCGGCGCGATGGCCGGGACCTTCATTTGCGGTTGGGTTTGCCCGTTCGGGCTGCTGCAAGACCTGGCCGCCCGGGTGCCGGCGCCGAAGTTCCGTCCGCCGCGGTGGATGACGCACATGCGCTACGGGGTCCTGGTCGGGCTGGTCCTGCTGATCCCCTATTTCTTCGGGAGCGGCCACCCGCTGTCGTTCTGCCGGGTTTGCCCCGCGGGGGCCCTCGAGGCCGCCCTGCCCCACACGGTGGCGACGGCGGTCGCCGGCGGGCCGGTCGAGTGGCCCGGCGCCGTCAAGGGACTTGTGCTGGCGGCCTTCGTCGTGGGCATCTTCTTCATGTGGCGCCCCTGGTGTACGCTGTTCTGCCCGCTGGGTGCCGTCTTCAGCCTGATGAACCGCTTCTCCGTCCTGTTCCTGCGAATCGACCAGCCGCGGTGCCGCGACTGCGACCTCTGCCGGAAACGGTGCCGATACGGAGGGCAATCGGCAACGCGGGCAAGCGAGATGGAGTGCATCCGGTGCCTCGATTGCACCCGCTGCGACGTGATCTCGGTGGATCACGTCTTCGCGCGCGGGAATAAGCGGCCGATGCCCGACGATCAAAACCTGGAACCGGCGTCACCATGACGCGCGTCCCGTTGCGCGGGGCGTGATGCGGCAGTCGCCATTCGAGGAGAACGGGTTGGGCGAATGCTTGCCCACGGCGCACACCCCATCTTGGACGAACTTCTGAG
Organism: Planctomycetales bacterium; assembly: GCA_007122045.1. Lineage (GTDB taxonomy): Bacteria > Planctomycetota > Planctomycetia > Pirellulales > Thermoguttaceae > PWXP01. Next base: position 2,846 of record SKJM01000140.1, read on the forward strand.
GGGAGCCGGTCACGAAGCTAATGCCCATGCTCGTGCAGTTCGGCCAGGTGTTCGGCATCGGCATGCTCGTGCAACTCGGCCAGGGAATGCTCGTGGTCGTGCCCCAACTCCTCGCCCGGGGCATGGGCGTGCAGATGCGAGTGCTCGTGCGCATGCGTGTGTTCATGGGCATGCGTATGGACTGTTCCGTCGTCATGCCGGTGCTCGTGGGCATGGCTATGGGTGTGGACGTGCGAATGAGCGTGCTCGTGTTTGGTTTCGGTCGGCATGGTATCGGCCTCCGGTTCGGCGGGAGCAAGTCTGATTTCTCTAACGAAGTAATTCTATACGTCGTGCCGACCCCGGGCAAACGGATATTACCGGCCGGAAATGTGTGATATTTCATGCCCATGCCCATGCCCATACCCGCTCACTCCCAGCCCGGAAGAAAGGCATGGGTGTCCAAGAGAAGCGTCACGGCATATACTCGCGAAAGTCTTCCAGGTGTTCATTGTCCTCGCTGATGATTCGCAGCTTCCCAATGGCGCTACCGGGGCGGCGCGGTTTGAGAGCGGGACAAGGCGGGGCGGTCAGCCGGGCAACCGGTTCGTCTGCCACTCCAACAGGGCCCGTCGTCGCGTCAACCGCGGGTCCGTTCCTACACCGGGAGCCGATCGCCCGGCGCCGGCCATGCCATCCATGCTAACACTGCCATCCATGCTAGCACTGCATGCACGCACGAGCAAGAAATTCGCCGCGGTTGGGCTTGTCGTTTCGCGCGCAATGTCATAAGCTAGTTGCTACCCGCCCCACGTTCCGCGGGTAGCGCGTCAGGGATGACCGCTCACAAGGGCATGAGGCTTGCAGCAATGAGCATGACCGAGAAAACGTGCGTTGCGCCTACGGATGGGTACAACGACCTCTCGCCGTCCGATTTCTCCGACGACACGACCATTCGCCTACTGGGCGCCCCCGTGCGCCGGGCCGTGCTGCGAACCCGGCAGTGGCTGCTCGGGCAGCAGCACGCCGAGGGCTATTGGTGCGCCGAACTCGAAGGCGATACCATCCTCGAAAGCGAGACCATCCTGCTGCTGGCCTACCTGGGCCGGGAGCAGTCGCCGCTGGCGAAACGGCTGGCGGCCTACCTGGTCGAAAAGCAGATGCCCGACGGCGGCTGGGCCATGTACCCCGGCGGGGGCGTGGAAATCAGCGGCAGCGTGAAGGCGTACTTCGCGCTGAAGCTGACCGGCCACGACCCCAGCGCCGAGTACATGCAGCGCGCCCGGCAGGCCATCCTCAACCACGGCGGCGCCGACGCGGTGAACAGCTTCACCCGCTTCTACCTGGCCATGCTGGGGCAGATTTCCTACGATCAGTGCCCCGAAGTGCCGCCCGAGGCATTGCTCCTGCCCAAGTGGCTGCCGGTGAGCCTGCACCGGGTCAGTTCGTGGTCCCGCACGATGATCGTCCCGCTGTCGATCGTTTCCTCGCAGCGCCCGGTGCGGGAAGTCGACCCGCGATTGGGCATTCGCGAGTTGTTCCTCGCCGAGCCGGCCCAGTGGCCGAGACTCCGCTGCCCGGGACTGCCGGGCGGGACGGGCCTGTTGAGTTGGGATTGCTTCTTCCGCACGATCGATCGGGTGCTGAAGCGGTGTCGGCGGCGCGGTTGGCTGCCGCTGCGGCGCCGCGCGCTGGCCGTCGCCGTGAAGTGGATGCTCACCCGATTCGAGCACAGCGACGGGGTGGGCGCCATCTACCCGCCCATCGTCTGGAGCCTGGTGGCGCTGAAGTCGCTCGGCTACGACGACCAGGACGAGGCCGTCGAGGAATGCCGGAGGCAACTCGACGCCCTGGTGATCGACGACCCGGAGGCGGGCATGGCGCGCGTGCAGCCGTGCAAGTCGCCGGTCTGGGACACGGCCATTACCCTGCGGGCGCTGGTCGAGGCCGGCATCTCGCCGGCGAGCCCCGCCGCGCAAAAGGCCATCCGCTGGCTGCTCGACCGGCAAACGACGCGGCCGGGCGACTGGTCGGCCACGGTTCGGGCCGAGCCGGGCGGCTGGTACTTCGAGCACCGCAACGAGTTCTACCCCGATTCCGACGACACGGCCATGGTGCTGATGGCCCTGAACCGCCAGTTCGACGAGGCCGCGGCCGGCGGCGAGTCGCTCCCCCGGCTGGGCGTGTTCGACGAGCCGGGCGCCGCGCCCGGCGGCGCGGATCCGGCCGAAACGCTGGCGCGGACCCACGGCGCCATGGACCGGGGGCTGCGCTGGCTGCTGGCCATGCAGAACGACGACGGCGGATGGGCCGCCTTCGACCGGAACAACAACGCCGAGTTCCTTTGCTACGTGCCCTTCGCCGACCACAACGCCATGATCGACCCCAGCACGCCCGACCTGACGGCGCGGGTGCTCGAGGCCCTGGGCCAACTGGGGCTGCGCGTGGGACACCCGGCGGTCGATCGGGCCGTCGCCTACGTGCGGGCCGCCCAGGAGGCCGACGGAAGCTGGTTCGGCCGCTGGGGCGTGAACTACATCTACGGCACGTGGGAGGCGCTGACGGGCCTGGTGGCCGTCGGCGTACCGCCGGACGACCCGGCGGTGGTGGCCGGGGTGAACTGGCTCCTGGCCCATCAGCAGGAAAGCGGCGGCTGGGGCGAATCGCCCGATACGTACGAGCACCCGCACCTCCGCGGCCAGGGGGCGGCCACGGCCTCGCAGACCGCGTGGGCGGTCCTGGGTCTCATGGCGGCCGGCCTGGAGCAGCACCCGGCGGTGGTTCGCGGCATCCGATTCCTGACCCT
>SKJM01000311.1 GCA_007122045.1 Planctomycetales bacterium
CGCTCCCTCACAGCCGCCCAATCTTCGCCCCCCGTTCGGCCCCGTTCACCGCTGAAATCTTGGCCAGAGAGGCTTTCTCGGACAGACACTAGGTACGCAATTCGAACGCCCGATCGCCCACCGCCTCGGGCTGAACGACCGGCGAGTAATCGGTCGGGCCGAGCAGCACCGATTCGATCTTGCTGACGATCGGGCCGTCGGCCTCGGTGATCCGCCGGGCCTCCTTCCAGTCCGGATCGGCGACAAACGCCTTCCAGGCCTTTTCCCGCGCCTCCCGGCTGGGAAAGACCAGCACGAAGATCAGCTTGTTGTCGGGATTGTCGACGGGCGTCCAGTAGCCGAGACTGGTCAAACCGTGCTTTTCGAATAGTTCGAGCGTGTAGTCGCGAAACCGGGCGTGCAGGTCGTCCAAACGGCCCGGCGGGGCGTAGTAGGTGCGCATCTCGAAGACGCGGGTGTCCCGGTCGGCCGCGGCAACCGCGGCGGCGATCCCCAAGACGGCGGCGGCCGCCAAAATACTCCTGCTGGTCATGGTCGTGCTCCCAAGGTGACGTAAAGGTCCCAACTCGCCGTTCACGGTCCCGGAAACGTTCCGAGGATTTCCACCCCGAACGGCGTGCCCAGTATAGTACGGTGGAATCCGCCCTGTCAACAGCCGGGAAACGGTTAGGCTGTGCAACAGAATAAACTACCGCAGCGCGAGGTGTGGGATAGGCTTCCAGCCTGTCGATTTCCGTTGACAGGCTGGAAGCCTATCCCACGCCGCCTTACGGAGCGTTCGGGTTGGACGGGCGTGTGAACAGCCACGCGGCTTCCCGCGCCAGGGTGGCGGCGAAGCGTCCGCCGCCGCGCTGGAGGCGGTCCCACTCCTCGGCGGTGTAGATGAGCAGGTCGGCCGGCACGGGCAGGTCGTTGAGGTCCCAGTCTACGGCCCTTTGTTCAAAGGGCCGATCGCTCGTGCGAACCACGGCCACCAAGTCCAGGTCGCTCCCGACGCCCCAATCGCCGCGGGCGTAGGAGCCGAACGCGCCCAACCGCAACAGTTCGGGATGGCGCTCGACCGCGGCGGGGACCCAGGCCTCCAGCGCGGCCTCGACCTCGGCCCGGCTAGGCCATACGAACACGGGCGAACTGAAGGATCTGACCGGCATAATCGATGGCCTGGCTGCTTTGGAGAGGGCCGTAATGCTCGAAGGGGGCGCCTTCCGGGTGACCGTTGGCATAGCGGGTCGGGATGTAGAAATTATCCAGCACTTTTCCCATTTCGATCAGGTTGCGTTCCACGGCGAAGGGCAGTTCCGCGAGCAGCCGAGCAACGACGTGTCCCCACGCTTCCTGTCCCAACGAAAGGTGCAGTGCCTTCACCGCTTTCTCCGCCGACTGCTGCGCCGCGAAACAGGCCCATTCATGGCGCCCGTCCTCCGCCGACGCTGCCGCCTGCTCCAAGTCGCGTTCGGCCTGCGCCAGCCAATCCTCGTGCCGATCACTCATGCTCATGCCTGCCATTGCTCTTGGGGACGCCCCCGGCTATCCCGGACTATCCATGCCGATGTAGGGTGGTGACAAGCAGGCCAAGACCCTGGTGGGACTTCGGTCGCTCGCCCGGGCCTGCTTCCAGCGCACGACGTGCAAACCAGCCAAGCGTGGCTTGCACAGTCCCACCAACGACTTACGCGACCTCGTCCCACCCTACATGAATAATCCCGGCTACCCGCCTTCGACGACGGTGGGAGGCTTCTTCTGGTCCGATCCGGCCTTGGGCCGCTTGCGCGCGGCGGCCGGCACCTCGTCGGTGCCGGGTACGATCATGGGACTCTCGGAAACCCGCTCGATAATCTCCTTCAACTCGTCGGTGTCGATCACTTCCTTCTTGATGAGCGTTTCCGCCAGGGCGACCAGCGCCGGGCGGCGGCTTTCCAGGATGTGCCGCACCTTGTCCAGCGAGGTATCGACAATGTGGCGGATTTCCTCGTCGATCTCGCGCGTCGTCTGCTCGCTGTGCGTCCGCTCGCCGGGCATCTGCTCCTCGCCGCCACCCAGGAACAATGCCCGCCGGCTTTCCCGGTAGTTCACGCGTCCAAGCCGGCTCATGCCGTAGTCCATGACCATGCTGCGGGCGATTTCGGTCGCGCGTTCCAGGTCGTTCTGGGCCCCGGTCGAAACGTCGTCGAGGATCATTTCCTCGGCCACCGTTCCGGCCAGCAGCACCTGGATGCGCGACTCCAGTTCGCTCTTGGTAATCAGGTAACGGTCGCCCTCGGGCCGCTGCATGGTGTACCCCAGCGCGGCCAGGCCGCGCGGAATGATCGACACCTTGTGCACGGGATCGGTGTTGGGCAGGCAATAGGCCACCAGGGCGTGGGCGCTTTCGTGGTAGGCGACGCGCTGCTTCTCGTCCTCGTGGATGACCCGCTGCCGCTTCTCCAGCCCGGTGGTCACCCGCTCGACGCCCTCGTTGAACTCCTGCATGGTGACGGCCTTCTTGTTGGCCCGGGCGGCCAGCAGGGCGGCCTCGTTGACGAGGTTGGCCAGGTCGGCGCCGACGAAGCCGGAGGTGATTTCGGCCACGCGGCGCAGGTCCACCGAGTCGTCCATGGTGACCTTCTCCACGTGGACCTTCAGGATGGCCTCCCGTCCCCGCACGTCGGGCCGGTCGACCAGCACGTGGCGGTCGAAGCGGCCTGGGCGCAGCAGGGCGGGGTCGAGCGTTTCGGGCCGGTTGGTGGCGGCCATGACGATCACGCTGGAGTTGGCGCTGAAGCCGTCCATTTCGACCAGCAGGGCGTTGAGCGTCTGCTCGCGCTCGTCGTGGCCGCCCACCACGCTCGTTCCGCGGGTCTTGCCCAGGGCGTCGAGTTCGTCGATGAAGACGATGCAGGGGGCCTTCATGAGGGCCTGCTGGAACATGTCGCGGACGCGGGCGGCGCCGACGCCGACGAACATTTCGACGAAGTCGCTTCCGGAGATGCTGAAGAACGGCACGCCGGCCTCGCCGGCGATGGCCCGGGCAAGCAGCGTCTTCCCCGTGCCCGGCGGCCCGACCAACAGGACGCCCTTGGGGATGCGGCCGCCGAGGACCTGGTATTTTTCGGGCGTTTTAAGGAAGTCGACCACTTCGCGGAGTTCGTCGACGGCCTCTTCGATGCCGGCGACGTCGTCGAAGTCGACGCCCACCTCTTCCTGGGCGATGAGCCGTCCGCGGCTGCGTCCGAAGGCCATGGCGGAGCCTGCCCCGCCCATCCGCCGCATCATGAAGAAGATCAGCAGCAGGAAGACGGCGGTGAAGATGATCATGGGCATCCACATGCTCCAGCCGCTGGGCCCCTTCCCCCCCTCGATGTTCTGGAAACCCTGCTCGCGCGCTACCTGGAACAGCGTGTCGTCGCGGATACCCACCTGGCCGGTTCGGAACGTCGCCTCCTTCGGCTCGGTTTGCTTCGCTTCGGGCGCGATCACCTGCCGGGTGACCTTGCCGGTGATTTCATGTTGGGTGAACTTCAGGTTCGACAGGCCGGAGTAACGGACCGTCAGCGGGTCGGCCTCCGGACCCTCTTGCACCTCGATGGCGGCGTCGGGATTGCCCGCCGGCGCGCCCTGCTCGACGAGCGAATACAGATCGCCATAGCGGATCTCCACTTGCCCGGAATCCTGCCAGAAGTTGACCAGCAGCATGACCACCACCCCAATGCCCAACAGATACCAGAACAGGTTCCCGCCCCCAAGGGGGGAAGGCTTCCGCTCCGGCGGTTTCGGGCGTTCGGATTCGGGCGTTTGAGGATCGGGTGGTCGATCGTTTTCCACAGAAATGATTCCCTGTTACTAATTTGACGAGGGTTTATAGGAGTGCGTGAAGGCGGTCGCGTCTCGGCCACCCCAACAATGGTAGTTTCCTCCGAACGGTTGCTCTTTCCCCTTCTGCAACCGTTCACGGGGGACTGTCCCAAGGCCGGTCGGGGGACGGGTCCATTTTTCGGACATCGCCTTTGCGCGAAAATTGCGCCGGTCGGCCGAAAAATGGACCCGTCTCCAGCGGGCCCGTGAACGGTTCTTCTATTCTATTATGCGCCACTCGGTCAACTTAAGGCAGGGGGAAAACCGCCCAAAGCAGCACCTCCGCGCCCACCTACTCCCCATGGGGTCAGACGGGGGGGTCCGTTCCCCCGAAGACGCCGGGCCATTTCTGCCGGAGTAACGCCTTCACTAGAGCACCCCCTCGAACAGGGCACTACCGATGCGCACCAGCGTCGCCCCCTCCTCAATGGCCACCTCGAAGTCGTCACTCATGCCCATCGAAAGCTCCTCAAGCGTGATACCGTTCGGGCAGACGGGTCGCAAGCGGTCGCGCAGCGCGCGGAGCGTGGCGAATTGGCGGCGGGCGTCCTCCAGGTCGCCTGCCAAGCCCGCCATCCCCATCAGCCCCCGAACCTCCATGTGACGCAGCTCGGCGACGGCCGCAAGAACCCCCTCGATCTCCGAGGGCGCAAAGCCATGCTTGGCAGCCTCGCCCGAGATGTTCACCTCCAACAGCACGGGCACGCGGCAGCCGAGTTCCGAGGCAACCTGGTCGATGGCGGCGGCCAGCCGGACGCTGTCGACCGATTCGACCATCGCCACCAGCGGGAGGGTACGGCGCACTTTGTTCCGTTGCAGGTGCCCCACCTGGTGCCAGCAGATCGGCAGGTCGGCCAGGGCAGCGGCCTTGTCCCACAGTTGCTGGGGCCGGCTTTCGGCCAGGTCGGCCAGCCCGGCGGCCACGAGCGCCCGCACCACCTCCGGCCCGACATATTTGGTGACGCCAACCAGTTTGATCGTATCCGCCCTGCGGCCCGCCCGGCCGGCGGCTTCGGCGATGGATGACCGCACCCGGGCCAGGTTCCCTCCGATCGTTCGCAGCAGGTCGGGCATGATGGGGTTCACGAGTCGAGTAACGCACAGGAAGCGTTGGCCAACACGGTGTACTTTCCGTACTGCCGGGTGAGGCGGGCCAACTCGGCCGGCGAGCCGATCGGGACCATGTCGAGGTCTTCGACCACCTCGGGCTCCAGCCGGCTGAGCAGATACACGGTGCACCGGTCGAGCGCGCGGGCGAGTTGGGCGGCGGGCAAGGCGTCGACGGGCCGCCGCTGCCGGATTTCCTGGAGCCCCGCCCGGTGCGACTCGGCCCGCGCCACACACTGCACGCCGGGCCCGGGGGCGTCAGCCAGCTCGCAGCAGACGGCGATGGCGCCGCCGTCACTGACCAGCCGGCCGGCGTTTTCCAATGCGCGGCCGACGTTCTGCCAGGTTTGCGTTCCGGCCGCCCCGGCGAGTCCCGCCACCACGAGGTCGGTTTGCGGCACGTGGTTGGGCTGCCGCCACACGGCCTCGTACCGCCGGTGCGCCCGCCGCCGCACGGCTTCGCATTGCCCGGCAAGCACCTCCAGCACACCGAAGCCGTCGGCAGGCAGCAATTGAATGGTGAAATGGATTCCCAGCAGCCAGGCCGCCTCGTCGACTTCGTCGACCAGGGCCTGCTTGTAGCTCCCGCTTCGGGCCAGCGAGCCGAGCGACCGGAATCGGCTGAGCGTGTCGGAGTCGGCAAAGGTGGGGAAGATGCCGCTGTGGATGCCGAAGTAGCCCGCA
>SKJM01000054.1 GCA_007122045.1 Planctomycetales bacterium
GCCGTAGCCGGCGCCGACGAGCGTGCTGAACGTCAGATGGGTCTTGAAGTCGGCCATGGGTCGGGCTGGGGGCAGCGCGGCGATTCACTCACGCGCGTTTTGTACCCGACCGGTCCCCGCCGCACCAATAGCAATTTCGAGTGATAGCACTGCTGGCAGCGGCCATCAGCTTGCTACGTCTTTTGCTCGCCGGATATGTTCGATTACTTGCTCGGCGCGACGATAGACTTCGGCCGAATCGATGCCCTTGCCCTCATCGAGTTGCCGGAAGCCCAGGCGAACCTTCTCCTGGAGAGTTGGGAGGTCCATGTTTTCCTCGTCGGCAATTCTCAATCGTCGTTCCACGCCCCACTCGTAGCACGCTGCGCGTTCCGTGTCAAGGTAGACACTTCGCCATCCCCTCCGATCGCGCCTACCCTCCCCACCCGGCATTGGCATTCGTCGGGCAGCGTGCTGGCGGTATACTGTTCAGGGTGCCGGCCGGCGTGGGCCGGCCAATCGTCCGGGCATCCCGACCCCAGGAAACAATCCCATGGAAAGCCTGCCGCTGGAACCGTACGACTTGGGGCTACTGGCCGTGCTGCTGGTGACGGTCGTGTTCGGCGCGTGGAAGGGCATGGCGTGGCAGATTGCCTCGCTGGCTTCGGTGGTGCTCAGCGCCGCGGTGGCCATTCGGTTCGGCAGGCCGTTGGCCCCGCTGTTCAGCCGCCACGAGCCTTGGAACCGGTTCGTGGCCATGCTGGTCCTTTACCTGGGCGTGTCGCTGGCGGTCTGGATCGTATTCCGGGTGGTGTCGCGCGCGATCGACCGGGTGCAGCTCCGGGAGTTCGACCGGCAGGCCGGGGCGCTGCTCGGGGGCCTGAAGGGCGTGGCCCTGTGCCTGGTCATCACGTTCTTCGCGGTCACGCTTTCCGAGACCACCCGGCAGGCCGTCCTGCGTTCGTACAGCGGGCATTATATCGCCCGGCTCATCCGCCACGCCGGGCCGGTTCTGCCCGAGGAGGTGCGCGACGTGCTGGGCGAATACATCGACGAATTGGACCGCCGGTTGGATCCGGCGACGCCGGCAGAACCCGGGCCGCTCGACCGGCTGAACGACCCGGGAGAGGGTGAACGCAGGGGAGTGGTCGACGACGTTTGGGATGCCGCAGAGGCCGCCGGCCGCATCGGCTCGGGCGGCGATCCGTGATAAGTGGCGTGGCAAGTCGGCGGGACGGCCGTTGGCCATAATCGCCGGGAAAAACGACCGCCTGACCGAACATAAGATACATTATCGGACGTTGGCGGGGGCGTCACGCATCGGCCCCATGCCGCGGGAACCCACGCTTCAGCGTGCCGTTGAAGTTCACGCTTCAGCGTGCCCGTCACCTTCGCGCCACCGCGCCGACGGACAAGAATGTCGATCCTACCGGTGGGCGCCAACTTGCCGAAACGCCCCTCAGCCGTCCCAGCGGACGAACGCTTCCATGGCGTAGTATTCCGGGAGCCCGATGCGGTTGTAATGGTCGGCCGTGGCCCGGTTGCGGTCCTCGGCCCGCTGCCAGAATTCGCGCGGGTCGTCGGGGCCCGGAAACAGCGCCGAATCCTTCTGCGATTCGTGCCGGAAGATGGCCTGCTTCTTCAGCCGCAGATCGCCCGGGCTCAGCGGCACCGCGATGTCGATCTCATCCAGAGGCCATTCCTGCCACGCGCCGCGGTACAGCAGCACCTCGGGCCGGGCGCCCGTTGCGGCCTCGATTTGCCCGAGGGCCCGGAAGATGGCGGCGGCGCAAACGCGGTGGGTGCCGTGCGGGTCGGTAACATCGCCGGCCACGTACACCTGGTGCGGGGCGACCTGCTCGATCAACTCGCGCACGATGCGCACGTCGTCCTCGCCGATGGGCTTCTTGCCGATGGTGCCCGTCCGGTAGAACGGCAGGTCGAGGAAGTGCAGGTGCTCCTCCTTGCAGCCGCACACGCCGGCGGCGGCCTTCGCCTCGCTCCAGCGGATCAGCCCCTTGATCTTCAGCACGGCTTCGTGGTCCGGCTCGCCGGGGCTTTTCGAAGCGACCGATTGCACGACCTGCGACTCCAACTCCGGCGTTTTCTGATCGTCGATGCCGAACCGGCGGTTCAGTTCGGTCACCAGGTCGGCCAGCGTGAGCGCGTCGTGGTCGAACACGGCGATGTTGCCGCTGGTCATGTAGGCGACGTGCACCTCGTGCGAGTCCTCGACCAGGCGGATGATGGTGCCGCCCATCGAGATGACGTCGTCGTCGGGGTGCGGGCTGAAGACCAGCGCGCGCTGCGGCTCCCGCCCGGCCGGCTTGTATTCGATGGTGTCGAGCATCCGGCGGAACACGCGGTGCGCCACCCGGGGGGCCGGCCCGTGGTCGCGCAGCAGTTGATGCAGCCCGTAGGCGCGGAAGTCGTCGCCGTCGAGCTTCAACAGCGCCTTGCCCGCCTGCTCGCACAGCCACAGCACGGCCCGCTTGATCAACTCGCCGGTCCATTCGACGCCGCCGAGAACCCACGGCGTCGCCACGGCGGTCAGTTCGGCGGCGGCCGCTTCGTCGACAAAGACCGTGGCGGCCGGGTGCTCCCGCAGGTAGCTGGCCGGCACGGCGTCGGTTTCCGGTCCCTCGACGGCCTCCCGAATGATCTGCGCCTTGTGCTCGCCGAAGGCCATCAGGATGACCCGGCGCGCCTCGAGGATGGTTCCGATGCCCATCGTCAGCGCCTGCGTGGGCACGTTCTCCTCGTGGAAGAAGTCGCTGGCGGCGTCCTTTCGGGTAACCGGGTCGAGCGTGACCAGCCGGGTGCGGCTGTGCCGCTCGCCGAACGGCTCATTGAAGCCGATATGGCCGTTGCGGCCCACGCCCAGCAGCACGATGTCCAGCCCGCCCACCCGGCGGATCTGCGCCTCGAACCCGCGGCAATGCTCCTCGACGTCTTCCGGCGCCACGGTGCCGTCGAGAATGTAGACGTGATGGGGCGGAATGTTGACGTGATCGAAGAAGTTCTCGGCCATCCACCGGCGGTAGCTCTGGAGGCGGTCCGGGCCGATGCCGTAGTACTCGTCCAGATTGAAGGTGAGCACCCGGGAGAAGTCGAGCCGCTCCTCGCGGTGCATGCGGATCAGTTCGCGGTACACCCCGATGGGCGTCGAGCCGGTCGGCAGCCCGAGCACCGCGTTCTGGCCGATGGCGTTCCGCTCGCGGATGAGGTTGGCGATGGTTTGGGCGACGTGCCGGGCGACGTCGGTGTCGGACGCGAAGGCGAAGCAAGGGACCTTGGTGCCGGGAATCGGTTGCGCGGGTTGGATTTGGATCATGGTTGGGGGGCTGCCCGCCCCAATGGGCGGTTCGTGGTGGCAGGGGCTCAAGGGACTATACTGCGCGGTGCGGCCGGCCCCCTGTTGGCCGGGTCGGCAACGGTCTAACCCCTCATCATAGCATCTTCGTCGCAAACCGACCAGTGCCGGAAGACGGCCCGTTTGCTCCCCTTTCCCCAGCCCGCCACCCTTGCCGGGTCGCCTTGCTGTCGTTGGGGTTGCCCAGGACCAGCTATGTGGCTACAATGTAAATACTGGAGGTGTTCATATGAAGACACGCATCGTTCGTATCGGGAACTCCCAAGGTGTTCGAATTCCCAAGCCGATCTTGGAACAGACCGGGCTGCGCGGCGAGGTCCACATCCAAGTGGAAAACGACGCCGTGGTCATCAGGCCGGCCACACCTCCGCGCGCCGGCTGGGACGAAGCCTTTCGCCAAATGGCCAACCGCGGCGAGGACCGCCTGTTGGACGACGTTGAACCGAGCTTGTCTGCATGGGACGACGAAACATGGCAGTGGTGATCGACCGCTTCGACGTGTATCTGGTGAACCTTGACCCGACTGTCGGCAGCGAGATCCGAAAGGCGCGCCCGTGTCTGGTTGTGTCGCCGGACGAAATGAACCATCATATCCGCACGGCCATCGTCGCTCCGATGACCACCAAGGGGCGCAAGTACCCAACCCGCGTTTCGTGCCGCTTCGCGGGAAAAAGTGGGCAGGTTGTCCTCGACCAAATCCGGACTGTGGATCAATCGCGCTTGACCAAACGGCTTGGCCGTCTGGATGCGAAGACCTGCGGCCGAGTTCTTGAGATCCTCCAGGCGATGTTTACACCGTAATCGGGCTTACGAACCGGCGCCTTCCTTCCCACCGTTGTGCCCCTGCCCGGTCACCGCCATGTTGTCGCGGTGGATCACTTCATCGTACGGGCGGTAGCCGAGGGTCTCGGCAATCTGCGGCGTGCGCAGGCCCTTGATCCGGTCGAGGTCGTCGGCGCTGTAGTTGGTCAGTCCGCGGGCGAACTCGCGGCCGTCGGGGTCGCGCAGGCGAACCACGTCGCCCTTGCGGAAGCGGCCCTCGACGCTTACGACGCCGATGGCCAGCAGACTGCGGCCCTGGTTCTCCACCGCGTGCCGCGCCCCCGCGTCGAGCACGAGCGTGCCGCGCGGCTGGACCGTCAGCCCGATCCATCGTTTGCGCGCGGCCACGGTTTGGCCCTGCGCCAGGAACAGGGTGCCCACCGATTCGCCGGCGAGGATGCGCGTCAGCACGTCGGGGCAGGCGCCGCCGGCGATGATGACGTTTTCGCCGCCGGTGGTGGCCAGGCGGGCCGCCTCCAGCTTGCTGGCCATGCCGCCCTTGCCCAGCCCCCCGCCGTGGTCGCACACCAGGCGAAGGACCGAGTCGTCCAGGCGCGCGACCGTGGGGATCAGGCGGCTTTGTGGGCTGTGGGGATCGCCGTCGTAAAGCCCGTCCACGTCCGAAAGCAGCACCAGCAGCGGCGCCCGGATGAGGTTGGTCACGATGGCTGCCAGCCGGTCGTTGTCGCCGAATGTGGTCTGAAGCTCGTCGACGGCAATGGTGTCGTTCTCGTTGATGACCGGAACGGTGCCCAACTGCAGGAGCGTGAGGATGGTGTTTCGGGCGTTGAGGTATCGGGTGCGATGGTCCAGGTCGTCGGCGGTCAGGAGGATTTGGGCGGCGTGGCGGCCGTACCGGAAGAGCGTCCGTTCATAGGCCTCGACCAGCACGCTCTGGCCGACGGCGGCCACGGCCTGCAAGTGGGCCAGGTCGGTGGGTCGGCCGGGCAGCCCCAGGCGGCCCACGCCGGCCCCCACCGCCCCCGAACTGACCAGCACCACCCGGCGGCCCGACTCCATCACCGCATGAACCTGCATGGCAAGCTGCTCGATCCGTTGCGAGTCGAGCCGGCCGGCGGCGTCGGTCAGCACGCGCGTGCCCACCTTCACCACGATCGTTGTGGCGGTCGCGGCAATTTCCTGTCGGAGCAAGTCGGGCATAGCGTCCTTTTGCCGGTGGTGGTGGCCGGTTTTCTCCTGCAAAGTCGCAAAACCAAAGCGGCCCAATGTCGATAACTACGTGATGAGAATAGTGGATTACAGCGGCAGTTGGAAGAGCAAGAGCGAAGAATTCGGGAGTAGCGTTGCTGAAACCGGCGACGCTTGAGGCGGTGTCCAAGCACCCCTCTCCCCTTCCCCGCCGGGCTTGCCCCGGCCGGCCCCATGACTGGCCAGCTACCACGAAGCCCCCGCGCACCCCTCTCCCCTTCCCCGCCGGGCTTGCCCC
>SKJM01000132.1 GCA_007122045.1 Planctomycetales bacterium
GGACGGCGAGGACCCGCTCCACAATGAAATCTCCGATGAAATGCAACAGGCCCTCGCCCGCCTGCCCGACGAGTTACGCGAAACCCTCCTGTTGGTGGTGGTGGCCGAGTTGACGCACCAGGAGGCCGCCGATTTGCTCGAAATACCCCTTGGCACGGTCCTTTCCCGCGTCAGCCGGGCCAGAAAGCGATTGCGGGAATATTTATTGGCCGCCAGCGCCAATAGCTGAATAGGTGTGCGAGTTCGATTTTCGGTTCGCCCTGCAACTGTCCCTATGCGTAAACCCAACCCTAACCCCTGGATCGACGATCAGCTTCGCGGCGTGACCGTGCCGGGGGGGCTTGCGCGACGGCTGCGCAACGTGGCCCTGGCCGACGAAAATGCCGTCGACGACGAACTGCGCCGCGTGCCCGTGCCGCCGGCGCTCCGTCGCCGTCTGCGGTCGGCTGCCGCCGTGGACGATGCCGGCCTCGACGCCCTGTTGCGCGACGTTCCCGTGCCATACCGGGTCGTCATGCGGCTTCGAGCCACGCCGGGCTACCGGCTGAAGCTCCGAAGAATCGCTGGTTGGGTGGCGGCTGCCAGCCTGCTGGCGGCGATCGGGCTCTCCTACTTCGGCGCCGCGGTGGGGATCCTGATCGCCACCCTGCCGCCGGTGACCCAGCCCCCACCCGACTTGGACTGGCACCTCGACTGGGAACTGCTGTCCGACGCGACGGAAACCTCGCTGAACCTCGTGCAGCTTCCGCCGTCCGATTCCGGGCCGGGCGCGGTGCCATCCATCGCCGGGCCGCCGGTCGAGCTGCCCGAACCGCCGGAACCGTCCACGCTGCTGGCCGGGCCGCCTCCGCGACCACCGTCCTTGCTCGACGGATTTGCGCTGCTGGGCGACGGCTTGCCCGGCGGGGCGGACCCCCTGCTCGACGTCACGGTACACCGGTGGGGGCCGCTTGGGGCCCACGCACCGTTCGACGACCCGCCCGGGTGGCACGAGGCGCAGGCGCTGCGGGCCAGAGGAATCCCCGCGCCCACCGCGACGGGCTTCGATTCCAGCATTCTGATCCGTTACGGCGTGTTCCCGTTCGTCCCCACGGCGGCCGACGAATCGTTGCGGAAGGTGTCGGTCCCGCTGGACGTGGGCACCGCCAGTTTCGAGTTGACCCGCCGCACGGTGGCCGAAGGCCGGCTCCCGCCGCCCGACCGGGTACGCACCGAGGAGTTCCTGGCCGCGGTGGACTACGATTTTCCGAAGCCGGACGGCAAGGCCCTTCGGCTGTCACTGTTCGGCGGCCCGAGTCCCTTTGCGCCGGGACGGTTCCTGCTGCAAGGCGGCGTGCAAGCGGCCGAGGTGGCGCCGGTGCCGCGTCCGCCGGTCCACTTGATTCTGGCGGTCGACGCCACGGCCGGAGCACACTGGGAGCAACGGCGCTCCATGCTGCGCGGGGCGGTGGCCAACCTCGGCCGCCGGCTCGAGCCCGACGACCGAATTTCTCTGGTGGCCTATCATCGCACCGCCGAGGTGCTGGCCACCCACGCCGGGCCGAACGACGTCGAGCGGCTGCTGGAAGCCGTCGGCCGCATCGCCGGCCAGCCCGCAACCAACCCCGGCGCCGGGCTGGCTGCCGCGTACAGCCTCGCCTACGATTCCGGAGAATCCTCGCGGAAGGCGAAGCCGCTGGTGGTGCTGCTGACGAAAGGATTGCCGGATTTGCCGCTCAGTGAACTCGCCCGAATTGAGCGGCACCTCGCCGAAGCCGCCCAGGAGGGGATCCATCTGCACGTGGTCGATACCCGTGCCACGCCGGACTCGTTGAACCTTCAATTGCGAGGTTTTGCCGAGGCGGGTGGGGGACGACTGTGGGCGGCCGACGACCCGCGGCGCTTCGCCTGGGCGCTGCGCGAGGCGATGACCGGCCAGCCCCAAGCCGTGGCCGAAAGCGTTCACCTCTCGGTCCGGTTCGACCCGAAGGCAGTGGGCTTCTACCGGCTCCTGGGGCACGAACCCGGGGCCAAGACGATGGAAACGGCCAGCTTGTTGCACTCGGGCCAATCGAGCACGGTGCTGTTCGACGTCGGCCTCCGGCAGGGCTTGAGCGCCGGCGACGTGCTGGCCACGGCGGAACTCGCGTGGCGCGAGCCCGGCACCGGCTCGATCGAGCGCGAAACGGTGGTCCTGCGGCACGGCGACCTTCCGGCAACGTGGATCGAGGCGGCGCCGCCGTGGCAGGCCGCCGTCGCGGTCGCCGAGGCGGGGGAACTCCTGCGCGGAAGCGTCTATACGCAACTCCGCCCGCGCCCCGGCACGATTGCCGGCGTGGCAGAGTGGCTCGAGCAACTCGACAGCGAGGTGTGGGAAGAACCATCGTTCCGCGATTTCGCGGAAATCGTGCATCGGGCGATCAGGGCCCGGCCGTCCCGAGGGGGGCCAATAAGGTAAATATATTGAGGGGGCGAGAAAAAACAATATCGCGGCGTGGCTTGTACCTGGGCGCGATCCCGGTTAGTCTGGAAGTAAGTGCCTTATCCAGGCAGGACTGGGCGGGGGGCTTCACAGCCCCGGCCGGGTCCGGTGTGCTTCACGGCCGCCGGGCCGGGGCCGATCCGCCAACCGGCCGCTCGAAACCACCTCCGGGCGGTTCCGGAACCCACCTGGTGGTCTAGTCGTCGCTCGACGGGTCTTCGTTTTCGTTTAGCGCAAGGAGATAAAACTAATGTTACGGCGGAGGGAACACGGCGGTTGGAACGGCGTGGGCATCGTGTCGGTTGCCGCGGTGCTGGTGGCGGTGGCTGCGAGCCCGGCCCCGGCGGACAGTCGACGTTTCGTCGAAGCCCTGCGGGAGCGGGGGCTCCACGAGCAGGTTCTCTACTACCTGGAGACCATGCGGGACAGTCCTCTGGCAGACCCCGACTTCCAAAAGCTGATCGACTACGAGGCCGGGGTCACGCTTATCAACGCCGCGATGACCGGCCGGGTGATGGCCGTGCGCGAAAAGCAGCTCGAGGAGGCCAGGACCCACTTCGAGCGGTTTGTGAAGGAGAATCCGGGCCATCCGCTCATCTTTTCCGCCCGCTCCCAACTTGCCAACCTGCTGGTGCAGCGCGGGCGCATCGAGCGGGAAAAGGCCGACGAGGCCGAAGGCGACCAAGCCCGAGCCCGCCTCGCCGCGGCGGCGCGCAAGCTCTTGGACGAAGCCGAGGTGGTGTTCCAGGAGCAGGAATCGCAGGCCATCGAAGAGCACGAGCGGTTTCCGAAGTTCATCGACCCGAAACAGACGAAACAGATCGACGAGCGCGACCAGGTGCGCCGCGACATCCTCGAAGCCCGCATGGCGCTGGCCGGCGTGAAATTCGAGACGGCGCTGACCCACCCCCGGGGAAGCGACCCATTCAAGAAGGCCATGACCGAGGCCGCCGAACGATACGGCAAGATTTACGAGTTGTACAGTACCCGGCTAGTCGGCCTGTACGCGCGCATGTGGGAAGGGCGCTGCTACAAGGAATTGGGCGATCACAAGCGGGCGTTCGAGGCGTTCGAGGAGTTGCTGGAGCAGCCCGATGAGCCCGCCCCGTTTCGGGCCCTGGCCAATCGCGTGACCGTTTTGCTGTTGGAAACGTGCCTGCTGCCCAACGTGAAGGAGCACAAGAAGGCGATGGACCGCGGGCAGGCCTGGCTGAAGACGGCCCGGGGCGCGGAAGAGACGAGCGTCGAAGGGCTGGCCATCCGGTATTTCACGGGGGTGGCGGCGGCCGAGTATGCCAAGACCCTCAAACAGGACGATGCCGGCGAGTCCAAGCTGCGCGCGGCGGCCCAGGGCAACGCCCGCAGGGCGTTCCAGTTCGTCGCCCGGATGCCCGGCGAATATCAGCGCCGCGCCCGAGAGCGTCTGGCCGAGTTGGGGGTCGAGCGGGAAAAGGGCGAGCCCGCCACGTTCGTCGACGCGCGGGATCAGGGCAAGGACGAGTTGGACAAGGCCCAGATGGCAAACCTCGATCCGGAGGAACGGGCGGAGGCCGCGGAGAAGGCGCTGGAGTATTTCCGTCTTGCCATACGCCTGGCCGACGCGAGCGTCGAACCGGACGACCTCAACGTGGTGCGCTACTACCTGGCCTACCTGTACTGGACCCGCGACGACTACTACCGCGCCGGCGTGATGGGCGAGTTCCTCGCGCGGCGGTATCCCACCGGGATCGCGGCGCGCCAGGGGGCCAAGATCGCCCTGGCGGCCTACGCGAAACTGTTCAGCGACGCCAAGTCCGACCCAAAGCGCCAATGGGCGATCGGCCAAATGGTCAACACGGCCCGATTCATCACCACGCGGTGGCCCGACACCCCCGACGGCGCCGACGCCTGGATGATGCTCGTGCGCAGCGCGGTCGTCAACGAGCAGGTCGATCAGGCTCGCGAGTACTTGGCGAACATCCCCGATACGGCGCCGCAGCGCGGCGAGGCCGAACTGCTGATCGGTCAGACGCTGTGGGCCGACTACGCGCGCCGGCTGCGCCTTCCTGAAGACGAGCGGCCCGACCCGGAGGAACTGACGGCCATGGTCGCAGGGGCCAAACAGGTGCTCGAGACCGGCGTGAAACGGATGAAGGAGCACGTCGAGCAAGGCGTCCCGATCACGTATACGATGTGTACCGCGGTGCTGTCGCTGGCCCAAATCCTGATCAATCAAAACGATCCGGCCGGCGCGGTCCAGTGGCTCGACGATCCGGTGATCGGAGCCCTGACCCTGGTGCGCGACGACGCCGAGGTGACCGACCGCAGCGTGTTCCGCGTGGAAACGTACAAGGCCGCCCTGCGGGCGTACGTGGGCCAAAAGGAACTCGACAAGGCCGAAGGCGTCATGGAGGACCTCGAGGAGGCCATCAGGCAGCAGGGCGACGCCGACGCCGAGCAGCAACTGACGCAGATCTACATCAGCCTGGGCCGCGACCTGGAACAGCAGCTCGAAATGCTCCGCAGCGAGGGAAAACTCGCCGAACAGCGCGACGTGTCCAAAGGGTTCGAACTCTTCCTCGAGCGGATCCTCGAGCGACCCGGCAATACCTTCAGTTCGTTGAACTGGATTGCCGAAACCTTCTACGGCTTGGGATCGGGCCTGGACCCCGGCGGGCAGCGATTGCCGACCGACGCCGAGGGCTATTACAAGCGGGCGGCGGCCGGATACCTGACCATCCTGCGCGAACTCCGGGACGCCCCCGACTTCGGGCCGCCGGGCGCCGAGACGAGCATCCAAATCCGCCTGGCCCGCTGCCTGCGACGGCTGCAACGCTACGACGACGCCCTGAAACTCCTGCTGGCCGTCCTGGAAGACAAGCCCATGATGATCGACGCGCAGGTCGAGGCCGCCTATACCTACCAGGCCCGCGCCGCCGAAGACTCCCGTTATTACCGGCTTGCCATGTTCGGCAGCCGGCAATACCAGCAGTTCTGGGGCTGGGGCCGGCTCGCCAACCGCGTGTCGCGCAGCCCCCGCCATGCCGACATCTTCCACGAGGCGCGCTACAACCTGGCCCTGTGCCGCATGGAATACGGCCTGAGCCTGTCGGGCAGCGAACGGAAGGAAACGCTCCAGCGGGCCAAGGAAGACATCCTCATCATCCAACGGCTGTAC
>SKJM01000016.1 GCA_007122045.1 Planctomycetales bacterium
GCGGCAGACGGGTCCGCACGGGGTGCTCTCGCAGCGGCTGCTGAACGAAGTGGCGGCGGCCAGGCTGTGCCTGTTGCAGCCCGATAGGAAGGCGGCGTACGACGAGCAGTTGAGCCGGGGACCGTCGGGCGAGGCCGCGGCCGAGTTCGAACCGTTCGCGCCGGTCGGCGGCGGATCGTTGCCGACGTTAGGGGGTGCGGCCCTGGCGGCGGAGCGAAACCACAGGCGGCGCCGGGCGCGGCGGCGGCTCGAGGCCGCCATAGTGCAACTGGCCGCCTGGGCGGTTGTCGGAATACTGGGGCTGGTGGCCTACTGGGCAGCCCCCTGGCGCGAGACGGCCGGGTCGGCGGGTCCCCACGCCACGGCAATGGGTTCCCCTGATACGTTGGCCGCGCCGCCAAGTGACACCCCGCCGCCAGCGCCGCCCGTGCGTCCGCCACGCGGGGGCGCCTCGGAAGGCCCCCTTTCCCAGGCCGGATCCAACCCGCCAGCGAGTGCAGCGGCTGGGTCTAAAGCCCAGGTTGCGACGCCCGGCGCCGCTGCGCAGCCCGACTCGACACCGCACTCGGCGCCGGACCGCGATACACCGCCAGCCTTCCCGTGGGATCCGGAGTGGCAACCGCCCGCGACCGACACCCCGGTTGCCGGCGGGCAGGACGCGGGCGAGGGCGCCGCGTCGGCGCGCCGCGACGTTGCCGCCGGGACGGACCGAACCCCGCTCGCGGAGCCCTCCGACCTGCCACCCGCCGGGCCGGTCCGCCGCGCTTACGAGACCCTGCGCGGCGATCCGAACGATGCCGCGGCCAACGGCCTGGTCGGTCGCTGGCTTGGCTTCCAGCGGGCCGACTGGGATCGGGCATTGGAATACCTGGCCCGAGGCGACGACGACGCGCTGCGCGTGTTGGCCGGCCGGGAATTGCAGGGGCCCCCGGCCACGGCACCCGCGATGCTCGAACTGGCCGACGCCTGGTGGGCGGCGGCCCAGGGGCGGCCGCGCGCCGCGCGGGAAGCGATGCTGGTACGGGCCGGGCACTGGTACGACCTGTGCGGCTGGGAGTGGACCCGGGGCGCGGAGCGATCAAGAATCGAGAACCGCTTGCAGGAAATCTCGCGCTTGCATCCGCGCGCGTCGCGCGACGCGTGGCGGGCCGGCGGCGCGCGGCAAGCCGATACCGGCGGCCTTTGGAACGAGCCGGCACCTTTCAAACAGGGGGGGCACACCGATGAATAGCCTCGACTACGCGCTGTTGCTCGGCGTCGTGTTGCCACCGGCAGCTTTCATTGTCTGGATCGGGCCGCGGATCATCGTTCTGGTTTACGAGATGACGGGCGTGCTGGTCGGGTGGCCACTGATGTAAGACCCTCGCGGGGGGCCATCGTGCCGGCGATGCACCGGCACGGGTCTGCCCAAACCTTGCCGCTTTGCCAATGTGACACTGCCGCCCGGCGAGGGACAGCCATCGAACGGCCTCGGAAGAAATTCCCGAGAACTCGTGAACTATTTCGTGCCCTCGCAAGTCTAATAGAGTAGTGAGTGAGTCTCACTACAGATCGCGCAGACAAATCCACCACACGACCCCGCCTACTGCGACCTGCCACAACGCGACACCCCTATCCTATTCCCCAACTTCAGGAGGCCGACTATGACCGGCTCGCCGGATGAGCGGTGCGAGGGAAGGAAGACCTTCGTGTTGACGGCTGAGGACCAGCACAAACTGTATTCCCTGTTCTTGCCATCGGCCCGGCGTATTCGGAACGTCGCACGGCAGTTCCTGTTGCGTTCTCTGGGCGAGACGGCGGACGATTGTGTCCACGACACGTTCTTGGAATTCGCGAAACAGGCCGCTTTGGGCAAGTGTCGATGCCTCGGGCATAAACGGCCGGCGGAACTGTCCGAGGAGGAACTGCCGGCATACGCCCGCAAGTGCCGCCCCTATCTCATGGCGATAGCGATGAACAAGTGCCGGAACTATCACCGGCAGCTCAAACAGCACGCCGCGCCCGACTCGCAGGCGGGCCCCCTGGCGGGCGATTGCAGCGATCCGATCAACGAGGCGATACAGGAAGAGAACCGGCAGTTGACCCGAGCGGCGCTGGCGAGGCTCGACAAGCCGTTGCGAACGGTCCTGATCCTGCGATACTATGGTCAATTCAAGATCATCGAAATCGCGGAGATTGTGAGCATTCCCGAGGGCACGGTCAAGAGCCGACTGGACCGAGCGCACGAGTGCATGCGTTCGATGCTGCGTGCGCAGGGCATGGAAGAGCCGCTTCCGGAGGGACATGCGGTGGCCAATGTGTCCCGGGCCGGCTAGGCGTGGGGCGCCGCTCGGAGGCACTGCCGACGACGGAGGGCCCAACGCACCCGTTTGGGCCCTACCGGAACGCCACCGACGACAATAATGATTTCGGGTCCACCCGAGACCGAGTTCACAAGAAAGAGGATTCGTAGCCTATGCGGCTTGGATTTTGTAGTATAATTTGCAGTATATTGTTTTGCGGTTCGTTGTCCGGCCGGCAGCGCGAAGGGGGCGGTCCGGCCGGAACAACTGTGGTTCTTGTGCCCTTTGTTTGGCTCGTGGGCAGAGTGGTACGGTGTTTGGACATTGGTGCGACGAATAAGTCGTCCTGCCCGGAGAGAATCATGTTTGCAAGACTCTTGGATCACTGGCCCTTTCGTGTCTTCCGCGCAATGCGCGATGAGGAACACGCACCGGTCGGCGACGACGTTGAATGCAATGGAACCGAAGGCAGCCTCGATCCGGCCCCACCAGGCGAAGTATTGTCGGTCAAAGAACTCCTTCGGCTCGATGCCCAGTTATCGGTGGCCGAGGCGGAGCAGCGTGTCCCCGTCGAGGTGATCGTCCGCCGAGCCATCGAGCGGCTCGCGCAGGAAGGCATCGAGGTTAGGGCGGAAGAAGACGACCTTACAACGGAACCAGACGACGCCGACCGGTACGAATGACTTCGGCCGTGCCGGCCATCGGACGGACCGGCCCTACGGGGCGAAGGGATCGGCGAAGGGGTCGGCGAAGGGGTCGGCAAAAGGATCCCCGAAGCGATCGTCGTCGCGGCGCTGCTCCTCACCGGGTTCGGCCGGCCGGGCATCGGCGGCTTCCGGAACGGCTTCCGGCGCGGCTTCGGCCGGCGGCGGGGCCGGCGTGTAGTTGCCCTGGGTCGCGTCCCAAACGAAGAACGCCGTCCCGACGGCGAAGGCCACGATCAGCGCGAACAACGCCCGCTCTCCGCGCTCGCGCCGGCGGTTGATGCTCAGGCGGGCACTGATCGACGTGCCGTGCACCACCGGGTCGCCGGGCGCTGCGGTTCCCTGCGGCAAAGTCCCCGCCGCATCGCCGCGGGAGGCGTACGATCGGCTCCATTCGGCCTGCTCGCTCGCGGGAAACCGGCCGTCTCCCGGGGCAGCCGTATGTTCAGGCAAAAACCCATTCATCGCATTTCCTCCTCTAATTAATTTCTGGAACGGAGGCCGCCGGTGCGCGCCCACCGTGCAGCCCGGTTTGGTCAACGCCGGCGCGCGGGCCGCCGGGCACTTGCCCGCTGATTCCCTGCGCCGGCCCGGTGGCGCTGTCCCCTTTCCCTATTAGACGCGCCGGAAGCAGAATAGTTCACGGCCGGCGGAAAAAAAACGCCACGGTGCCCCCGGAGAGGGGTTGCGCCCGGCCAAGCGCCCCCCCGGCCGGGCCAAGATTTGAAAAAATCCCAAAATCGGCAAACCGAAACGCTCCCCGGCGCATCGTTAAAGTATCGGGCGAAGCGCCGGCGCCGTGCCGCGTCGCTTCACCGGCCATTCACTTCCTTCCCGGAGCGTAACGATGATCGAACTGGAAAAGGCATCGACGTGGAAACTGCTGAAGTACGTGCATCGCGACGAGGGAGGATCCGTCAGCCTGGAGACGATCCTCATCCTCGGCGCCATCGCGCTGCCCGTGCTGGTGTTCCTGCTGAAGGTGGGCTGGCCGCGGGTGCGCGGCTATTTCACCCGGGGGCTGCAAGAGCTGGAAGAAGGGGCGCGGCAATAGGTGTTCCCATGGAAACGAGGGTGCTTGCCGCCTGCCTGCCTTGGCTGCCATGGCTCGGCGGCGCCGCGGTGCTGCTGGTGCTGTTGCTGCGCGCGGCCCGGCCCCAGCCCGACCTGCGGCGCCTGCGCCGGCTGCATGGCGATCAGACCGGCGGCGTGCAGAGTCTCAGCTTCGTGCTCACGCTGCCGCTGCTGCTGATGGTCGTCATGCTGATCGTGCAGATCAGCCAGTTGATGATCGGCACGATCGTGGTGCATTACGCGGCGTTCGCCGCGGGCCGGGCGGCGGCCGTGTGGATTCCCGCCGCGACGGCCGGTTCCGAACAGGCCAACTGCATCAGCAGCTATTTCCCGGACCCCGACGCGGCCCATCAGGCGCCCCCGCCGCTCGACCCCGCCGGGCCCGACTACGGCCCGTCGGCCGGCGGTACGTGGTGGGTCATCCGGCCCGAAAGTCCGAAGGGCGAGCGCATCCGGCGGGCGGCGGCGCTGGCATGTGTGCCCATCGCACCGTCGCGCGACACGGGAGCCGACCTTTCCGCGGACGACGCGGCGACGGCCGCGGTGCTCCAGGAGGCCTACGTCGCGCTCGGCCCGGCCCGGGCGGCCGACCCGCGCACCGCCCGGCGCCTGCGCAACAAGCTGGCGTACGCGCTGGCCCACACGGAAGTTCACCTGCGGTTCTTCCACAGCAACGCCGAGCCGCCCCTGGTGCCGTATTACCTGGCAGGCGACCCGGGCGAATTCCGCTTCAACGAGATCGGCTGGCAGGATCCCGTCACCGTGACCGTGCGGCACCACTTCGCGCTGCTGCCCGGCCCGGGACGCCTCCTGGCCCGCTACCTCGCCGACCCCGGCGGCGAGCCCGACTCCGTAAGCGGCGCAATCGACCGCCGCAACGGCATCGATACCGTGCCCCTGTCGGCTTCCGTAACACTTGGCAACGAGGGAAAGAAATCGGTGATCCCCTATGTCCACGTCATCCCCTAACCCGCGCAGCGGCGGCGACCGGCACGGCTCGATCAGCCTGCTCACCGTCTTCGCCGTCCTGCTGTTGACCATCCTGCTGGGCATGGTCGTGAACGTCGCGTGGCAGACGGCCGACAAAGTGCGCATGCAGAACGCGGCCGACGCCGCCGCCTACTCCGGCGCCGCCGTGCTGGCCCGCGGAATGAACAGCCTGGCCTTCACCAACCACCTGCTCTGCGAAACGCTCGCGCTGACGGCCCTGCTGCGCGAGGCCGACCAGCGCAACGCCGAAGCGCGGGTGCCCGAAATCCTCGACGCGTGGGGCGAAGCCGGGCAGGTGCTGGCCCTGGCCGGGGTGCCGAAGTTCCAGGACCTCGGCGCGGCGATCGAGGCGAAACTGCCGCTGGAACACCGCCTGGCGGCCGCGTACGGCGAGTGGGCGGCCGAAAACAGCCGGGAACTCCTGCCGCTGCTCGAACACGTCCTGGCCGATGAGTTGATCCCGCAATACCAGCGCGACGTGCGGGCCGCCTTCCCCGACATCGCCCAGCGGGCGGCGCAGGAGGCGGCCGCGCGCAGCGGCGGCCCC
>SKJM01000573.1 GCA_007122045.1 Planctomycetales bacterium
CGGCAGCGACGTGCGGGTCGTGCACCAGCCCGGCGGAGCCGCCGGGGGGGCGATTACTATGCCAGGGTGGAAGGCGTCGCCGCCGGCCAAGGCGGCCTGGGGGCGACGTTCGCCAACCGGTTCCGCGATCCGTTCGCAACCGACTTCTCCATCGCCCTGGACTTCCGCGCCGAGGAATCCGACAAGCAGCAGTTCGGGCTGATCATCACGGCCACCGGGGCGGCTCCCGTCGCCGGGCAGGCGACCGTCAACCTGCGATACGAAAGCGGCGCATGGGGCGCGTACTCTCATCGGTGGAACGACCTGGAGGCGTTGGGCAGCGTGACGCCGGGAACCTGGAACCGGCTGGTGGTCAACGGCCGGAATTGGGGCTCGGGCGCCGAGGGGGCCGCCACCTACGACCTCGAAGTGACCGACCATCGCGGCGAGGTCCGCCGGGCGACGGGCCTGCGCTTCTTCCAGGGCGACCCCGCCGCGCCCGACGTCGGCGGTGCGCGGAGCTTCTCGTTCAACGACGCCTATGGCAATAACCCGGGCTTCGACGTGGACAACGTGCGGGTGACGGCCGGCGGCCGCTCCGGGGTGCTGGCGCCGACGGACCCGGTCGCCTTCAGCGGTATCTATCCGCACCTGGCCGTGGCGAACAACACCAAGAGCGAAAGCGGCATCGGCGCGGTGATGCCTTGGGTGGGCAAGCTCTGGTATATGACGTATCCGGCCCACTGGACCACCGGTAGCCCCGACAACCTGTATTCGGTCGACCCCGAGTTGGCGCAGCGGGTTCATCCCCGCTACCCGGGCAGCACGAACGCCAACCGCTACCTCGACGCATCGCGGGGGCGGATGTTCATCGGCTCGGCCGTCGTCGATGCCGAGGGCGTGGTATATGCGCTGCCGGTGGCGCGGGAGGGCGAGCTGCGCGGGCGGCTCACCGGAACCGGCCCGCACCTGTCCGATCCCGGCAAGGTCTACTACATGACCATGGAGGAGGGCTTGTACGAAGTCGATCTGTCGGACCTCGACGCCCCGCTCATCACCACGCTGCGGGCCGACGGCAATCACGGGGGAAGCCGCAACCTGCCGGGCAGGCACGGCAAGGGGTTTTACGTGGCGCAGGGGCACGTGTTCTATTCGAACAACGGCGCGGGCGGCTGCCTGGTCGAATGGGACGGCACGGGCGATCCGGCCGACGCCGACGCGTGGACCCTCATCGACCACAACAAGTACAACGAAATCACCACGCGGCGCGGCGTGGCGGGCAACGATCCCGATGCCGATGATCCCGTCTGGGCGGTCGGCTGGGACCATCGCTCGGTGCTATTGAACGTGCGCGACGCGGGCAGCGGCCGCTGGACGCGGTACCGGCTGCCGAAGGGCAGTTACACCCACGATCAGGAGCCCGGCTGGTACACCGAATGGCCGCGGATTCGCGACGTCGGTCTTTCGGACGGCGATTTGGCGATGAACGAGCACGGCCTGCTGTACCGCTTTCCGGCCGGCTTCAGCGCGGCGGAGACGGCGGGCATCGTTCCCGTGGGCACCTTTCATAAGATGATGGTCGACTACACCGAGTGGGACGGCCGGATTGTGATGGGCTGCAACGACGTCTCGCCGTTCCACCACCCGTTGCACGGCTGGAGTCATTCCAACCTGATGTTCCTGGAGGAGGAGCAGTTTGACGGGTATGGCGGCCGGCCGATGGGGTTCGGCGGCCCCTGGGTGCGCGATGCGGCGCCGGCGGGCGAACCGTCGGAGGCGTTCCTCGTGACGGGCTTCGAGCACCGGACGATCCACCTGGCCCACACCGAGCCTGAAGCGGTAAGCTTTACCATCGAAGTCGACCCGACGGGGCGGGGCGACTGGGAGGAACACGCGGTGGTGACGGTCGGTCCGGCGGAAGCCGGCACGGCCGGCGCCGGCTACGGCTGGGCGATGCTTCCCGCCGAAATGGACGCGCCCTGGCTTCGGGTGCGGGCCGACCGGGACGTGGCCGCCGCGACGGCCTATCTGCACCTGACCACGCCGCAGCGCCCGGCCGACGAGGCCATGACACGGTCGCTGGCCGTGGCCGGCAGCCCCGCCCGGCGCTCGCAGGGGCTGTTGCTCACCGCGTCGCGGCCCGACTTCCCCTTGCAGTTCGCCGCCGACATCGTGGACGGCGACGGCGAAATCGTGGAGCGGGCCTTCTACCGCGCCCAATTGGATGACCAGTGGAAACTAGAAATCGTGCCGGTCGACGATCCGGAGGCGGAGCCCGGCGTGCGCCAACGGGCGGCAACCACCCGCGACTTCGCCACCGACGACGCCTCGGTGTTCATCGATCGCGACGGCGTCCGGTACCGGCTGCCCCGAGGGAGTTCCGCGTTCGACGTGGAAACCGCGTCGGGCTGGCGGCGGGGCATTCGCGAGGTGGTCACCGAGCGCGCGGTGATGAACATCCACGGCACCTTCTACGAGCTGCCTCGCGACGATTCGGGCGGGCTGCGCCGCATTCGGCCCATCACCACGCACGAGCTGGACATCTTCGATTACGTCTCGTGGCGGGGCATGCTGGTCCTTTCGGGCAACCTGGCCGAGGCCGCCGAAGACGCCCACTACGTCGCCTCGGCCGACGGCAAGGTGGGGCTCTGGTTCGGCAACGTCGACGATTTGTGGCGGTTCGGGCCGCCGCGCGGGGAGGGAGGGCCGTGGATGCGTGCCCCGGTCGAAGCCGGCGCCCCTTCCGACCCATACCTCATGTACGGCTACGACCGGAAGCGCCTGGAACTCTCGCACGAGGGGACCGAAGCGGTCGGCTTCCGGATCGAAGTCGACGTGCTGGGCGACGGCCGTTGGGAGACGTTCGACCGCTTGGAGGTTGGGCCCGGCGAAACGGTGCGATACGACTTCCCCGACGGCTACTCGGCACACTGGGTTCGCCTGGCAGCCGAGCAGGACGTGACCGCGACCGCGCAGTTCCGCTACACCGTCGGTGGCGAGTAGCGCGCGACGGATCCGCACCGTCCGGGCTGCAAAGCCGGCGGCAAGAAGTAATTTGCAACCACGACCCGGCAGTATATTTGGGAAGATCAGCCGTTCTGGCCGGACGCCGAGCCGGGCGTCTTCAAGCCGACGGACCGGGGCGAGTTCTTCGGCCACGTGCAGACCCGTTGAAACCACTCGCATCGGGCGGGCGGGACGCGCGAAGGCTCGCGCAGCACGCTGCCGTGGCGATCGTTACTGCATGGCCATGGCGTCCTGGGCGAAGTAGGCCGCGGGGTCGTGGCGGTAGAAGTGCCGGCCGATGTGGTCGGCCACCACGCCGATGAACTGGCGGCGGAACTGCGACTCCTGGCGGCTGCTGGTTTCGATGCCTCCGTTGGGAGGCCAGGCGATTTGCGGCAACTCGCGTTCGAAGGCCACGCGTCCCCCTTCTTGCATGTCGTATACCACGAACCGCGCATTCGCCTTGCCCTGGTAGAGGGTCTGCCCCATGTAGAGACTGAACTCCTGCAGTTCGATCCCCAGCACCATGTCGGCTCCGAACGCCTCGCCGGCCTCGGTGAATGTATAGTCGCCGTCGTAATGCTCGTCGACCCAGGCGGCAACCTTCTGCTGATCGATCATTTCGATCTTGGAGACGTTTTGGCCGAGCAGCCGGTTCACTTCGCGGGCCAGGTCGTGGGCGGCGCCGGGGTCGCGGAACGCCACCGAGGCCACCGGCCGGCACACCACGGCGATTTTCTTTTCCCGAAAGCCCTTGTACTGAGCGTCGATTTCGTTCGCGCCCATCAGGTACATGGCCGTGCTCAGCGCCGCAGTGCACCCGGCGGTGGACGCCACAAGACCGGCGGCGAACAGAAAAGCGAACAGCAATGGGCAGCCCGTCATTCGGCGAGGCATGGGGCATCCTTATCGGAAGAGGGTGTGGAAGGAAGACAAGCCATCAAGGAGGTGCGTACTTTACGAGAAACGCCGGTACGCGGCAAGGCCATCTGGGAAAGGTTCCTTCGCTTACCGCAAGTGCGTTCCTGTATCGTGTCACCCCGAGCCGGACGTCAGCCCAACAAGCCATTGGGTGAGGACGACGATTCCGGCCAGGCTTGTGCCGATGGCGATCCAGTGGCCGGGCGGGGGGCGGAGCGCCCATCGCCCCAGCGCGGCCGAAACGGCCAACCACGGTACGGCCAGTATCGCGGCGACCGCCAACAAGGCGCCGCCGGCATTGGCCCGCAGCGCACGACCCAGTTGCCCGCGCGCCGCGCGGGCCCAGGCGGTGGTCATGCCACAGGACGGACAGGGCCGGTTGAACACGATGCGGAAGGTACAAGGCGCCAGCCCCATGCGCTCGTGCGTGCCGAAGCCGCGCCGGTCGGGCTCCACCCATCGGGCGGCTGCCAGCCCCATCGCCAGGGCAGCAGCAGTGAGCCCCAGGAGCCAGCGCAGGTGCCTTGGGAAGAGTGGTTCCCCCACTTCGGCGGGTTTCGCGCGAACGAGTTGCTGTGGGCGGCGGAGCATAGCGGGAATCGGGGAGCCGTGCAAGGGCAGTTCGCGGTGGTGTTCAGGTCGTGTGCGCGGGCATAATGCGGCCGCGGAATGACCCATCTTGCGATCGGGCCATACCGACACTCTACTGCATCGTTCCTGGTGTGTCAAAACGGTTCGTGTCGCCGGAATCCGTCGCGAATCCCCCTGAGTGCTGTAGCGAGCGGGCAAAGCCCGATGCAAAAACGACCGAAACCGCCCATGCAACTTCTATTGGTTCTCCGGTAGGCATTTGCCTCCCTTGACGCTGCCCGGCCGTCGGTTTATCCTGAGATCCGTAGGAAGTGGGCCACTCGTGCTATGCTTGTGAGAGAGGCAAGAAAATGGCGAACCGATACACGGCGATTACGAAGAACCAGGGAGACTGGTGGATCGGATGGGTTGAAGAAGTGCCCGGTGTCAACTGCCAGGAGCGTACCGAGGCAGAACTTCTGAACAGCCTGCGGATTACGCTTCGAGAGGCCCTCGAATTCAACCGGGAGGAGGCCATCAAGGCGGCTGCGCCAGGTTTCACGGAAGTCGAACTGGTGGTATGAAGCGAGTCGCCCTTCTGAAGCACCTGCGGAAGCATGACTGCGTGTTCGTCCGTGAAGGGGCGAACCACTCGTGGTGGGCCAACCCGAGTCTGAACAGTCGTTCTTCAATTCCTCGACACTCGGAGATCGACGATCGGCTCGCTCGCAAGATATGCAAGGACCTGGGAATCCCGTTCACCAAATGAGGACTTTGCATCGACAGAAGCCATGCAGAAGCTTGGGCTCTCGGGCACCGGGGGCTTTCCCGGGGACGACTCGACGATGGTCGTTGCCAGTGGATCAATACGAGATCGTGCCCCCGGAATCTGTGGCCCCCGGAACCCCGGCCAGCCGGTCGGCGGCGGCCTGGTCGACGCAGAGCCGGCGGATGGCCGTCGCGCGGCCGGTCGACGGATCGACGTCGACGATGGTGCCGTGGAGGCGCACGTCGTCGGAGGCCACTTCATACTGGGCGGGCCGGAAGGTTCGGGCAACTTGCAGCACACGGTCAATTCGCCTGCCCAGGATGCTTTCGTGGGGGCCGGTCATCCCCA
>SKJM01000728.1 GCA_007122045.1 Planctomycetales bacterium
AAACTTTTCCTGTTACACAAACTTTAACGCCAGATTGCCCTCCCAGCCGCCGATAACTGAAGCCGAGTGACCGTACATTGACAATGGCCGCATTCCAGTACCACTAGCAACTAGCAACCACCCATGCCTACTTTCGCCTATGCAGCCCGCGACCGAACGGGACGAGTTCAACGCGGCTCGCTCGATGCGCCGACTCCGGCGGCGGTGGCGGCCGACTTGCGCGGACGCGGCTGGGTGGTGGTCGAGGTGCGGGCCGAGACGGCGCGGCCCGCGGCCGAAACCCGCAGCGGCGCCGGCTGGCTGCCCGTCCGCTCCAGCGACGTGGAGGTCAGCCTCCGGCAAATCGCCGTAATGCTCCGCAGCGGCCTGACGCTGCTCAACGCCTTGCAGACGGTGGCCGAGCAGTCGCCCCGGAAGGGGATCGGGCGGATCTGGGACGACGTTTCCCGCCGCATCCAGGAAGGGGCCGGACTGGCCGAGGCCATGGCCGTGCACCCCCAGTTCTCGCCCCTGGTGGTCCAATTGGTGCGCGTGGGTGAGCAGACCGGATACCTCGAAGCGGTGCTCAACCGCGCGGCCGCCGGCCTGGAGGAACGCCGCCGGCTGCGGAGCCAGTTGATCAGTGCCCTGACGTACCCGGCCATCGTATTCGTCGCCGCCATCGGGGTGACCATCTTCATGATGGTCAGCGTCATTCCGCGGTTGCAGCAGTTCCTCGGCGCCCTGGGCCGCCGGCTCCCCCCGCTTACCCAACTCCTGGTCGACATCAGCGACTTCGTGCACGCCTATTGGATCCACGGCGCCGTGGCCGGTGTGCTTATCGGGGGCACCGTGACGGCGCTGCGGTGGTGGCCGCCAGGCCGCTTCTGGATGGACCGCCAACTGGTGCGCGTGCCGGTCATTGGGAAGCTGAATCGGCTGGCCGGCACGGTGCTGCTGGCCCGCGGCCTGTGCACGCTGCTGCGCAGCGGCGTAACGTTACTGGAAAGCCTGCGCACGGTCGAGCGGCTCATCGGCAACCGATACCTTGCCAGCCGCGTGGCCGGGGCGCGCGACGTCGTCATCCAGGGCGGCTCGCTGGCCGCTCCCCTGGCCGCCGAGCAGGCCTTCATGCCCATGCTGGCCGGCATGGTGGCCGTGGGCGAATCGGCCGGGACACTCGACGAGGTGCTCGAGGAAGTCGCCCGGTTCTACGAAGAGGAACTCCAGCGCGCCATCCGCCGCCTGGCAGCCCTGGTCGAACCGGCGATCATCCTGTTCGTGGGTGGGATTGTCGGGTTTGTGTACATCGCGTTTTTCATGGCCCTGTTTGCCGCGGCAGGGTAAGTTGGGAGTTGGGAGTTGGGAGTTGGGAGTTGGGAGATGGAGTTCACGCTTTAGCGTGTTTTTGGGCCGAAGGCCCCAGGTTGGACACCCCAGGGCAACGCCCTCGTTGTTGCACACAAATTGGTGTCGCACAGAGGGCCACCTGCGGGCTTGCCCCGCCGGAGCGCTGGTCAGTCGCTACGGTGCGGGCGGTGCGGCTCACGCCACCTGCGGGCAAGCCGGCCAGGGCAACCAAGACTCAAGGAGGGCAACGGGGTGGGAAATGGAGCCATAAGAAAACAGGAATGATCATGCAACGAAAACTATCAATCCTAGCAGTTCTGATTACCGCGCTGGGCGTTGGGCTGCCAGCCCTGCAAGGGGGCGGCGAGCGATCCAGTACGGTCGTCAGATTGGTAAACACGTCGGAACAGCCCGACGATGCCGGCGACACGGAACCATCGGGCGCGGCGAGGGCATTGGCCTGGGAACGACTCGCGCAGCTTCAAGACCCGACGCCGACCTGCAACGCGTCCGAGCAGAACGGCACGGGCGCCCGGCTGGCAGACACGTCGCAAGACGGGCGGGACGCTGCGGTTACCGTACAGCACATGCAGGAGGCAGGCGCCGGGGATCCTCCTTCCCGGAAGCCCAGCGCGGCGCCCGTCCCCGGGCCCATGCCCGACGTTGACGCGCCGCAGCAGCCCGCCAGGCCCCTGCGCGACCCGACGGAGCCGGGCGAGGAACTTCGCGAGCTGGTCACGCCGTTTCGCCTGGGCCAGCCGGGCGGTCCGGCGGGATTGGCCGTGCCGCGCGTCAGGTTGAAGGGCCGCATCATCGGCCCTTCGGCGCCGCCGGCCGCCGTGCTGGAGTTGCAAGGTGCACTATATGTCGTGCATGAGGAAAGCGAATTGACCGTCGACGCCCCGGAGGCGGCCGCCGGAGGGCTCACGTTCCGCGTCGACCGCATTACTGCCACGGAAGTCCGAATCCAAGTCCTGCCGCTCGGCAGAACGATCGTCGTGCGTTAAGGATTACCCTCGTCAAACGGAGACCGAAGTCCATGGACGGACGCCGGAAATTGCTCTGCGTACTCCTACTCTTCCTCGGTGTCCTGGTGGCCCGGGTTAGGGCCGAGCAGCCGGACGCGGCACGCGCGCTGCCCGAGTTTTCGCTCGAGGCAGGGCCGGCCGTACCGGTACGGCCGGAGGCGGCGCCGCGGCCGGCGGAGGACGCACCGGCGGCGGAGGCGCCGATGCTGCCCTGGCCCGGGGCCGAACGCATTCCCCCGGGCCGTCCGGAACAGATCCCCGGCCGTCCCGACCCCGTGCCGCACCCACCTGCCCAGCCGGTGTTCGAAGTGTTCGAGTTCCGCGATCTCCCGCTGGTCGAGGCGCTGCGGTTGTTTTCGGAGCAGACGGGTATGAACGTGGTGGCGTCGCGGCGGGCGGGCGAGATCGAAGTTTCGCTGTACCTGCGCAACGTGACCGCCAGCGCGGCGCTGCACGCCTTGGCGAAGTCGAACAACCTTTGGACCCGCGTCGATCCCGAAACGGGCGTGGTCCACGTGTCGACGGTCGAGGAGTACGACCGCGATCTGGCCACCTTCCGCGACGAACGAACCGAGGTGTTCACCCTCTTGTACCCGAACCCGGTCGACGTGGCCCGGACCATCCAGAACGTCTTCGGCGACCGCGTGTACCTGACGTTGGACGATGACCGGCGCGACCACCAGTTCGAGGACTTGCAGCAGCGGTTCGAGCGGTTCGACGTGGTCGACGAGCGGAGCGAAGGGCTGGGCCTGTTCGGCACCGAAACGCGGGGGGCGGCCGCGCGGACCGGCACGGGGCGAACGGGCTTGGGCATGGGGCGTGGCCGGGGCCAGGACTTCGCCCGCGACGCGCGGGCCGTGCGCGAACGACGCGAAATACTCGAACTGCCCCGGTTGGAACGCTTCGAGGAACTATCGCCCGCTGAAATCGCCGCCATCGAAGCCTACTTCGCCGGCCGCGAGGAGGAACTCGACCAGGCCCGCCTCGAAGAACTCCTGCGACGACGCCGGGCAATCATTTACGTGTCGGTCATCCAGCGGAACAACCAGATCATCGTCCGCACTGGCGACGAGCGGACCATGGAGCAGATTACCGACCTGATCCGCCGCCTCGACGTGCCCACCCCCCTGGTACTGCTGGAGGTGAAAATCCTTTCGGTGGCCCTGGGCGACGGGTTCAACTCGGTTTTCGACTATCAGTTTTCCGACGCCGCGAGGATTGCCGCCGGTTTCACCACGGGCAACATCCTGCCGCCGATTTCGGATAATATCGATCGGATCATCCCTCCCCGAGAGCGCCGCGATTCGCCCATCAGCCCGGAAACGTCAAGCGGCTGGGGGATGGCCGGCAGTGAAGACCTGATGTTTCAATATGTCAACGATCACTTCCGGTTCCGCATGCAGTTGCTCGAGAGCAAGAACCGGGTGACCACGCTGGCC
Source organism: Planctomycetales bacterium (assembly GCA_007122045.1). Classification (GTDB taxonomy): domain Bacteria; phylum Planctomycetota; class Planctomycetia; order Pirellulales; family Thermoguttaceae; genus PWXP01. The sequence continues at coordinate 3,797 of SKJM01000728.1, forward strand.
ACGCCGCTGCTGTTGACGGCCAATAACGAAGTCAGCCGCATCTTCATTGGCGAGACCGAGCCGTTCACCATCGGGTTCGAGTCGCCGCAGATCGTGGCCACCGGCGTAACGCAGACCACCGTTTCCGGCACGCCGATTACCGAACTGCGCGACGTGGGGCAGTCGCTCTTGATCACGCCCAGCATCAACGCCGATCGGACCGTCACGCTGCGCATCGCCCAGCAGCAGTCGCGCAAAAACCCGGCCGGCGCGACCATTCCGGTCCTCGACGCGCAAGGCAACGTGCAGCAGGTGAATGTCGATACGGTGGGCCGCCAGACGGCCAGCGGCACGATTGTGGCCAAGGATGGGCTCACGGTGGTGCTGGGCGGGCTGATCGAGGAGCAGGTGAGCGACATCCGCGCCGAGGTGCCGATCATCGGGAAGCTGCCGGTGGTCGGGTTCTTCTTCCGCCGCCAGTCGACGGTGCGCGACCGCACCGAAACGCTCATCATGATCCGCCCCTACGTATTCAACACGCCGCCGGAATCGGCCGCCATGAGCGAGGTGCTGGTGCGCGAGCTGAGCGTCCACCCGACCGCGTACGACGGCCGGCCCACGCTCGGCTCGCACGCCCCCTGGGAAGTCGTCCGGCCCGAACCGCCCTGCAACCAACTGGAAAACACGTTCCGCTTCCACAGCGTGCGTCCCCGGAGATATTGACCATGACATTCCATGTAGGGTGGGTGGTTCTGGGCGCGGTAGCGACCAGGTTCACCCACGCGGTGAACGGATTATTCGACGCTGCAAAACGTCGGGGGCGCGTGGGTGAACCCGGCTGCTTAGACAGCCGGAACCACCCACCCTACAGCCGGAACCACCCACCCTACGCGCTCGTTTGCGCCGCGGCGCTGCTTGCGGCGCAGGCCGGTTGCACGTTGTTACCGCAGGATGGCCTGGCACTCGCGCCGGCGCGGCCGGCGCCGGCCACCGGGGTGGGCGTCGATAGCGACGGTTCCGTCCTGGGCTACGTGGATGGCGCGGCCCTATCGCCCGAGCAACTGCTGGCCGAGGTGGCCGACCTGCGGTCCGAAAAGAAGGCGGCCTCCGCCCGGCGCCTCGCGCAGCGCTACCCCGACGTGGCCTGGGAACTGCTGCGCGGCGCGCCGCCGGCCGGGACCGATGCCGACGCGCTGCGGGCGGTGGCCGCGGCGCACGACGCCCACTGCCTGCCGGCAGCCGCCGAGGGATGGGAAACGCTTCTGGCCGACCGCGTCCAGAACCCCGAGCCGTACCGCCGATATGCCCAGCGCCGCGCGGAGTTCCTGGCGGCGGTGCGGCGGGGTGCGCCGGGACAGGCCCTGGCCGCTGAACTGGTGCCGCCGGCAAACGGCCCCCTCCCCAACCTGCTGCGTCTCGATGCCATGCAGCTTACCGGCGCGGCCCTGCTGGCCGACAACCGGCCGGACGAAGCCGTGGAAACGTACCGCCGCGCCGTCGAGGCCGCCGCGGGCAAGTATCCCTATTACGAAGCCCACCTGCGCCTTCAGCTCAGCGACGCCCTGCGCCGCGCCGGCCGCCTCGACGACGCCGACGCCGCCTGGCTGGCGGCGGTCGGCGGCGCGGGCGAGGGCCTGCGGGCCGAGGTGGGCGTGTTCGATCCCGGCTTCTGGCAACGCGCCGCCTACCACCGGCCAGTCGATCAGCCCTGGCCGGCCGAGCTGACCGCCCTGCTGGCCGAGCTTTGCCGTCGCTACGGCCTGCTGTACGACGATGCCTCCCCGACCCCCGCCCCCGGCGCCCGGCAGC
>SKJM01000163.1 GCA_007122045.1 Planctomycetales bacterium
CAACCCGGCACAAGACGCTCTCTCGCCCCTTACTTGTGGAACCGGATGCGTTCCCTCGAACCAGCAGTCGGTGCTGCCGGAGTCCACAAGCATCTGGGTCGGGGCCTCTCCGCAATTCGCTTTCCATGGTGGCTGGGGCTCAGCTCCTTCTGATCCGCGCCGTACTAATCACATCGACATCCTGGGCATCCGGAAGCCAGCGAAAATCCGTAAAATAGCGAAGCTGCGGTCTAACCTCTACTATTACGAATCTTACACACCCCCAGACCGTTCCCGGCGAACTCAAGGCGGAAAGGAGAGAGAGACACTCGCAAACTGCCCGTCGAGGAGAGACTTCGACCGGCGGCCAAGGCAAGGCCTTCAAGGCAGGTTCCCCCCCTGCGACTTTCCCCTCAAGGTGAAGCTTGCTCTCAACACCCTGCGGAAAAAGCCTTCCAATCATTTTCTTCGCCATGGCCCGCCTTGCGACTTTAGAAACTTTGGACGCGTGTGACTAGTGCGACAATTCTGGCGGTCCTGGCGCATGGACGGAACCTTCCGATGGGAAAGGCTACGATGCGCCCACACCAACGGCTTGCACTCAGAGCCCATGGGGAGGGTTTCCGCGGGGCACCGTCACCCCGCGCCGCCCAATCTTGCGCCGCCTGCTCCGGTTGGCAGGCAGTGGGGCGTTGGCTATACTGGCCCGGTCAACGCGTCGGCCGCCGGGCGGTCAACCCCGCGAATGGCGCGCCGGAACTCCCCGTCGGAGCCCTGGAAAGCCCGTTGAAACCCTCACCCTTGCACCGTTATGAGTACACGCAGCGAATCGTTCGCCGGCCTTTCGGTGGCCATGGTTACGCCGTTTCGCAACGGGGAAGTCGACTTCGACGCCCTCGGTCGCCTGGTCGATTCTCAAGTGAAAGCCGGCACCACCTGCCTCTGCCCGGTGGGCACGACCGGCGAGTCGCCCACCGTCTCCCACGAGGAGCACGAGCGGATCATCGCCGCCGTGGTCGAGGCCGCCGCCGGCCGCATCAAGGTCATGCCCGGCACCGGCAGTAACAGCACGTCCGAAGCGCTGCGGCTGACCCGGTTCGCCGCCCGCGCCGGCGCCGACGCCGCCCTGGTAGTCGCCCCGTACTACAACAAGCCCACCCAGCAAGGCATGTACGAGCACTACCGCGCGCTGGCCGAAGCGGTGGACATTCCCATTTGCGTGTACAACATACCCGGCCGAACAGGCAAGAATATCGAGCCGGAGACGATCATCCGCATGGCCGAGTTGCCCAACATCACCATGGTCAAGGAGGCCACCGGCTCGATGGACCAGGCCTCGCAGATTCTCGGGGCCACCGACCTGACGGTGCTCAGCGGCGACGACAGCCTGACGCTGCCCTTGCTTGCCATGGGCGGGCGGGGGGTGATTTCGGTGGTGGGGAACATCGTACCCGGCGACGTGGCCGCGATGCTCCGTGCGTTCGAGGCCGGCGACCTAGCCGATGCCCGGCGATGGCACCACAAACTCTTCCCCCTCTGCCGCGACATGCTCTCGCTGGCCACCAACCCCATCCCTATCAAGGCGGCCATGAAGCTGCTCGGCCGCGACACGGGCGAGCTGCGTCTGCCCATGACGCCGCTTACCGCCGAGCAGGAGGCCCGGCTGGGCGAAACGCTGGCGGCGTACGGCCTGCTGTAGGGTATAGGCGAACACCCCAATCGAGCATCACGATGACGGACGTAGGATGGACATTCATGTCCATCTTCGACGTAGGATGAACATCCTTGTCCGTCATTGCACGACGGACAAGAATGTCCATCCTACGGGTAAAGAATGTCCATCCTACGGGTAAAGAATGTCCATCCTACGTGCCAATGCCGGCTCGCCACTCGTCGTGGGGGTGCAATCCGATGGCCACCATCCTGATTCTGTGCGAGTATCCGACGCTGTGCGGCGGCGAGCGGTCGATGCTGTCGACGCTGGATGGCGTTCGGGCGGCGGGGTTCGAGGTGGTGGTGGCCGCCCCGCCCGCCGGGCCGCTGGCCGGGGCCCTGGGCGAGATGGGCGTCGAGCACGTGCCCTTTTCCACCACCGGACCGGACGGCCGGCGGCGTTCCCAGCCCCGGCTGCGGAGCGATCTCGACGGACTCCTTGGCCGATACCGTCCCGATGCGCTCCATGCCAACAGTCTGTCGATGGGGCGGCTTTCCGGACCGGTGGCCGCCGAGGGCGGGGTGCCGAGCATCGCCCACCTGCGCGACATCGTGCGTCTCAGCCGCCAGGCGGTGGCCGACCTGAACCGGCACCGCCGGCTGCTGGCCGTCTCGCGCGCCGTGCGCGAATCCCACGTGGCCGCCGGCCTCGATGCCGGGAAGACGTACGTTGTGCATAACGGCGTCGATCTTGCCCGGTTCCGCCCCCGGCCCCCAACCGGTTACCTCCACGCCGAACTGGGCTTGGCGCCGAAGACCCGGCTAGTGGGCACCATCGGGCAGATCTGCCTGCGGAAGGGGCAGGACACGTTGGTCGAGGCGGCCGCGGCGCTCGCCGAGCGTTTTTCCGACTTGCATTACCTGATCATCGGCCGGCGGCACTCGCAGAAGCGCGAGTCGGTGGAGTTCGAAGCCCGCCTCCGCGGGGCATCGCAGCAGGGTCCGCTGGCCGGCCGCTTGCACTTGCTCGGCCAGCGGAATGACGTGGACCGGTTGCTGTCGGAGTTGACGCTGCTGATCCATCCGGCCAGGCAGGAGCCGCTCGGCCGCGTGCTGCTGGAAGCGGCGGCGAGCGGGATGGCCGTCGTGGCAACCGCCGTGGGCGGTACGGGTGAGATATTTCCACCGCACGGCAACAGCGCCCGGCTGGTCGCCCCCGGCAATCCCACGGCGTTGGCCGGAGCCATGGGGGAACTGCTCAGCGACGCCGAGCGGCGATCAGCCTTGGGCCAAGCCGCGCAGGCGCGGGCCGAGGCGGCCTTCGGGCTCGACCGCGCCGCGGCGGCGCTGGTGGCGCACTACCGCCATCTGTTGCAGTAACCGGGGGTCATCGGTCGGAAAGGTCGCGGATGATCTTCTTTGCGAGGAACTCGTTGATTTCCTGGTGACGCGGGACGGGCTGCGACAACCCGGTCTCAGGGTTCCGGTAGATGTCGTGCTTCCCCCCGTGCCGAATCAGGACGCAGCCTTGCTTTTCCAGGGCTTTGATAAGGTCGATTCGCTTCACCCCACTTCGATCTCCTCGACCTTCCTGATTCCCGGGATTTCTCCGGAGGAAAACTCCGCAAAGAGGTCTTGGAGGTGCTCTTTAAGGTCTTCGAGCGATTCACCTTGGGTCCAATGATCCGGATAGTCGTTCAGGTATCCCAGATATTTTCCGTCCGATTCCTTCCAATAGGTAAACTCTGCTTTCATAAACTTGCTCCCGGGACGCACTGCACTTCACTAACACTTAAGCATATTCAAAACCGCAAGCGGTGGCAAGCCATGACCATGCCAATGTACTTTATTACATCCCCGCGGCGCGTTCCGTGTCCATACTCGGGAGCGGTTCGGACAGGGGCAGGCCAGCCAGCCGCAAGAAGTTCGCCAGCAGGCGGTAGCCGTGTTCCGTGAGGATCGACTCCGGGTGGAACTGCAGCCCCACGACCGGCAAGCCTCGGTGCCGCAGCGCCATGATCGCGCCGCCCGGCGCGCGAGCCGATATTTCCAAGCACTCCGGCAGCGACGCTTCCTCGACGACCAGCGAATGGTACCGTCCGGCCGCGAATTCGGCGGGCAGTCCTTCGAACACGCCGTGGCCGTCGTGGCGAATGGGCGTTGCCCGGCCGTGCACCGGCTCCTCGGCTCGGACCACCCGCCCGCCGAACGCCTCGGCAACGGCCTGATGGCCCAAGCACACGCCGAGGATGGGCAATTCGCCGTGCAGGGCGCGGACCAGCTCCAGCGAGCAGCCGGCCTGGCGCGGGGCGCAGGGGCCGGGCGAGAGGACCAGAACGTCGGGACGCAGCCGGCGCACCCCGGCGGCGTCGATCGCCGTATTGCGCACCACTTCGGTTTGGCGGCCCAGCCGCTCGAAGTATCGCGCCAGGTTGTGTACGAAACTGTCGTAATTGTCGATCAGAAGGATCATGCTTGCCCGATCGCCCGAAGCATCCCCTCGGCCTTGTGCCACGTTTCTTCGTACTCCTGCCGGGGGTCCGACTGGACCACGATCCCGCCGCCGACGGGAACCTGCCACCATCCGCGGCCGGCGGTGATGGTGCGGATGAGGATGTTCAGGTCCATCGAGCCGTCCACCCCAAGATAGCCCAGCGAGCCACAGTACGGCCCCCGGGCCGTCGGTTCCAGTTCCGCGATGATCTCCATGGCGCGGACCTTCGGCGCCCCGGTGACCGACCCGCCGGGAAAGGCGGCCCGGACCAGATCGACCGCGGACACCCCCTCGCGCAGCCGCCCGGTAACCACCGATACCAAGTGGGCCACGAACCGGTATCGCTCCAGGCCGCAAAGCCGGCTCACCCGCACGCTCTCCGGTTCGCACACCCGGGAAAGATCGTTGCGCAGCAAGTCGACGATCATCACGTTTTCGGCCCGGTCCTTCTCGCTGCGGAGCAGTTTGGCCTCGATGCGCCGGTCGGCTTCCGGATCGGCAGCCCGCCGGCGCGTTCCCTTGATCGGCCGCGTTTCGACCTGCCCGTCTTCGACGCGGAGGAACCGCTCGGGCGATGCGCTAACGAGTTGAAACGGCCCCAGATCGAAGTAGCCGGCCAGCGGCGCCGGGTTGCGCTCCCGCAATCGCAGGTATAGTTCCGCCGAATCGCACCGGGCCGGCGCCAGCAGGCGCTGGGCGAGGTTGACCTGAAACACGTCGCCCTCGACCACGTAGCGGATCGCGCGTTCGGCGGCCCGAAGGAACTGTCCGCGCGAGAAGTTCGACGTCAAGCCGGCCGGACCGGCAACGGGGTACTGCGGCGCCAGCTCGTCGGGGGAAAGCGGCGGCAGCGGCCGCTCGCCCTTTCGCGGCGCCGCTTCCCCGGCCAGGCACCGGCGGAAGTATGCCAGCCGTGACGCGGCGCGCCGGCGTCGCGCGGCGGGCTCCGGCTCGGGCAGGCCCTGCGAGATGATCCACGCCGTCTCGGAGGCATGGTCCCAGGCCACCACCACGTCGTACCAGCCCAACGCGAGCACGGGTGCCTGGAACTCGTCGTAGGCGGGCCGCGGCAACGTCTCCAGCGAATGCCCGAACTCGTAGCCGAACACGCCGGCTGCTCCGCCCTGGAACGGCGGCACCCCCGGCACGGTTGGAGTTGCCAATGCCCCCAACCGGGCCGCCAGGCGGTCCAGGTCGTGCGGGGCGGCAACGGCTCGTTGCCAGTAGTCGAACGGATCGGCGGCCAGGAACGAGTATCGCCCCGTTTCCGGATGCTCTCCGGCGCTATCGAGCCACAGGCAATGCGGCAGGTGGCGCAGCGCGCGGAACGCCTCCTCCGGGGTGGGAGTGGGTGAGAGCGGCTCGACGAGGGGTGCGCCGGCAGCGCGGTTCTGGAGATCGACAGTCACAATTGCCGCCCGGTCGGCTGGAGGGACTTGAAACCCGAAATGCCC
>SKJM01000021.1 GCA_007122045.1 Planctomycetales bacterium
ATCTGCTCAGCGTCAAGGGTGTCGTTGAAGGGGATGGACGGTTTTTCGGGCTATTGTAGCACGACTCTGCGGGCCGTAAACTACATACGGTAACATGTCGGACGACGCGCCGAGTGGTCGGGGAGGCCGGGCAGGCGGGTGAACTGGGGGATAGGCTTCCAGCCTGTCGATTTGCGCTGACAGGCTGGAAGCCTATCCCACGAAGTATCGACAGGCTGGAAGCCTATCCCACGATGGCCGGAAGCCTATTGGTACGCGCCGCCTTAGCGGTGCACGCCCCCTGGTGGCGCCCCTGAAGGCGTCCGTGTGACCATCGGCGCCGCCGGCCCCTTGGCCTCGATGAGCACGAGCAGTTCGGCGCGGGGTGGGCTCTTGGGCAACGGGAGCGGAATGCCCGGCACAAGCTGCATCGCCTTGGCGTCCACCGGCACGGGCAGCGGGACCATTCCCATTCCCACGAGGAGCACCTGCCCCATCGGCCAGCGAAACCGCTCGTGGAACCGGAACTGGGCCATCTGGGGGACTTCGATGGGCGTTCGCTGGCGCGGCGCCGCGGTCGTCGGGGCCTCCAGCTCGACCGGGATCATCCGTTCCACCTGGTCGATGTGGCATTTGATCACCGCGTCGCTCAACTGGCGGTCGCGGGTCAACAGGGGACTGAACTCGAGGCTGAACCCCTCGTCGACCGCGCCGGCCTGCGGCTCGAATCCCTGCCATTGGTCGGGACGCAAGAGAATATCGCGGATGTACGGCCGCGTGCGCATCGACGACACGACGGTCGACTGCCCGTTGTTCACTTGCAGCAGCGGCGAGGTGTGTTCCCGGAAGTCGTTGCGGCGCTGCAGCTCGGTCAACAGCACGGCGGCGTCTTCCCGCTGCAGCAGCCACGCGCCGACGCCCGGCGTCTGCACGGTCACCGGGCGGAGCAGCCGCTGCACCCGCATGCGCCAGCCCGGGTGGTCCACCGTAATCACCCGGAGGGAGAATTGCCAGGTTTCGGCCTCGCTGCTGACGAAGCGGTCGACCAGTTCGGCCACGAGCTGCTGCATTTCCGGCGTATGGTACACGCGAAGGGTGCGGCGGGTTGCGCTGAGGATGCCCAGCGGCTCGCCGTGCCACGCTTCGTAGCCGGTCTCGCGGAGGATCCAATCGACCAACGCCTGCTCCGGCCGCTGCGTGGTGGTGACGCGAACCGTGTAGGGTGCGATGTCGTACTCGCGCCACACTTGGCCATGTTCGTTCGGCAGGGTTCCGCTGCCGCGGCCCGGCTCGGACACCGGCGTCGCCCGCGGCCTCGGCGTGGCCTCGGGCGCAGGTTCCGCCGAGGTACCCGATGCCGGGAGCACCCTCGCATCGGTAGTTCTATGCCGTCCATGATGGGGGTCAATTCGGTTCGCGCCCTCAGGGGGCCGCCAGTCCAGCGTTGTACCGCCCGACGGTTCAGCCGCCACTTGCGTACCGGTGGCGCCCACCAGGATGAACCAGCACAGTATTGCGGAGAACCTCTTGGCCGCCATGCTTCTGCCTCCTTGCCGAAGGGTCAGGGCACACCACTCCCAAAGTGGAGAAGGTGCGGGAGTATACGTTATGGGCGAGATTGGGACAATACGGATGTCGGGTTTGGAAGGGTCCGAGCCGGAGGCTGCCGGAACGCCTCCCGATACCCGTGTAGTCTCCTGGCCCTGAACCCCGCGCTTCAGGCGGGACACTTTCGTTTGCGTGTCTTGGGGGGCATGAGAAGCATGGGAAGATTGCGCTGTGCCCTCCGGTCCTTCGCCCGAAACTCTACCCGATGCATCGAATTAGTCGAATCCTTATGGACGGATGTGCGATGGTATCGGGGCGCTTGCTCGGCGTGGGCCGGGCTGCGCGCCTTGGGATGGGGGATACGCGGTGGCTTGGGATTGCTCCAACCAGTTTCGCCGAAGCGGTCAACGCGACGACCGCCGACGGCTCCTGTTTAACGATGATCTGTGCCGTAGCGGAGCACGCGGCGCGTCATCGCGTGCACGGCCGGGCGGTTCCCAGGGCTTGCCCGCTCGGAAATCGCCCAATTACGGCGACGAGGCGATGGCGGAGCAACCGCGGGTTACCGACCTGATCCCCCGCCGATTGCCGGCCTATTTCCTGCTGCTGCTGTTCGGAGTGGCATCGATCGGGGGGATTGCCGCCCTGGCGGCCTGGGTGCCGGCCCTTCCGCTGTTTGCAACGCTGGATCGCGCCGGCGCGTTCGATCCGGCCCGCACCGGCAGCCTGGCCTCCTGGTTCTCGTCGGTCGCGCTGCTGGGCGCGGCGGTGGTTTCGGTGCTGGTGTACTCAGTACGCCGCTACCGAACGGACGACTACCGGGGCTACTACCGAATTTGGCTTTGGGCCGCTACGTGCTGGACGGTGCTTAGCCTCGACGCGACCGCCGGCCTGCGCGCCGAGTTCCAGCTTGCGATGACCGAGCTTACCGGCACGGCACTCTACGCCGATGGCTCGCTCTGGTGGGTCGTACCGTACCTGGTGCTGCTCAGCGCGCTCGGTTCGCGGCTGCTGCTGGATACCTGGCCCGCCCGGCTGTCGACCGCGGCCTTTCTGACCGCCGGCGCGTGCGTGATGCTGGCCGTGGTGGCGCGGCTTGGCTGGCTGTTCGCCGGCGACGGGCCCGATGCGACGATGCTCGCGGCGGGCGCCGAGATGCTCGGCTGCTGGATGGTGCTGGCGGCCACCGCCCTGCACGCCCGGTATGTCGTGCTCGACGCCGAGGGGATGCTGCCGATACCGGAGCCTAAAGGCGAGCAGGCGCCGGTTGCCGAGGACCAGGAAGCCGAATTGTGCGACGAGTCGGACGGCGGCGAGTGGGTGGCCGTCGACCCGCCGCACCCGTCACCTGCCCCCGTGCTGCGGCGGCGGTCGGTCCAGTTGGAGGCGGAGCGGGAGCCCGAGGCGGCGGAGGCGCCGGTGGGCCGCAAATTGACCAAACAGGAGAAGAAGGCCCTGCGGCAGCGTCTGCAGCGCGAGCGCCTCCAGCGCGAGCAGTCGCAGCAGCGCAAGTGGGCGTAGCCCCGGCTGCCGGCCTTCCCGTTTCAGGAAATGGGGTTGACCCGACCCTCCTGGCTTTGCTATCTTCTCATGTTTCCCCGCGGATGCACCGGCGGGGCCCGATAGTTGGAAAGTACGCCATGAAGTTCGGTTCCATCGGTCCGATCACCATTCACCTTCCCGAGCTGATCGAAGACAACGACCTGCTGGCGCGGCGGAATCCGCGCTGGGACATGGATTTGATCTACAGGAAGACGGGCATCCGGGAGCGGCATATCGCCGCGGAGGGGGAATGTGCCTCCGACCTGGGGGTGGCTGCCGCCGAAAAGCTGTTCGCCGAGTACGGCGTCGACCGCAAGTCGATCGACTTCCTGCTGCTCTGCACGCAAACGCCCGACTTGCCCATGCCCACCACCGCCTGCCTCATGCAGGACCGGCTGGCGCTGCCCACGTCGACCGGCGCGCTCGATTTCAACCTGGGTTGCTCGGGTTACGTGTACGGGCTGGCGCTGGCCGACGGGCTCATCCGCAGCGGCGCCGCCCGGCGGATCCTTTTCATCACCGCCGAGACCTACTCGAAGTACATCGACCCGGCCGACCGCGCGTTGCGTCCGATCTTCGGCGACGGCGCCGCCGCCACGCTGGTCGAGGCCACCGACGAACCCTCGCTGGGCCCGTTCGTGTTCGGAACCGACGGGCGCGGGGCCAGCGCGCTGATGGTAACCGAGGGCGGCGTTCGCCCCCCCGAGGAGGCCCTCCAGCCCAGCAAGCGGAAGCGATGGCCCAGCGTCTTGTTCATGGACGGCCCGGCGCTGGTGAAGTTCACCCTCGACGTCGTTCCCCCGCTGGTGAAGCAGGTTCTGAAGACGGCCAACTTGGACCGGGAAGCCGTCGATTTGTACCTGGTGCACCAGGCCACCAGCTATATGACCGAACACCTGCGCACCCGGCTGCGCATTGCGGCCGAGAAGATGCCCGAGGCCCTGGAAACCTGCGGCAATACGGTGTCGTCGACGATCCCGGTGCTCATCCGCGACCTGCGGGCCAACGGCGGCCTGCGGCCGGGTACGCGGTCGCTGCAGATTGGTTTCGGGGTGGGGTTATCGTGGGGTGGCTGCGTGTGGACGGAAACGTTTGCCGAACCAAACGTCTAAATCGCCATTGACCTCCGGCCGATCTAGTACGTAAGGTCCGTTTTTCGAGGGGTGCAGGAACGCACTCGCAGGGTTCGAGTCCCGCCTTCATCCGGCTTTTCCAACCGGCTGAAGCCGGGTCTCCAACATTGCGGCGTCTTGGCCATCTTCTCCTCTTTGCGTCTTTTCGCACGTCGGCCCTTCGCGGCGAATGTCGTACCACCGTCCGAAATCACGAACCCCTCCGCCCGCCCGGCATCGGCTATGCGCGGTGCCTCGCTTCCCGGAAGCCGGCGCGCGGCCGGTGCGGCTGGTGCTGCTGGCGTTGCTGGCTCTGGTGGCGGCCGGCTGCGCGTCGACCGGCGTAACGCTGCGTTCCGTACCCCAGACGCCGCTCAGTGAGCGTCTGAAGCTCACCGCGCGTTCGGGCCCCGAGCCGAGCGATCGCACGGTGCAACTGCTTCGGGTGTACGACCTGACCGAGGCCACCCGGGGCGATCCCCGGCCGCTGTTGGACCGCCTGCAGGCGATCATCGACCAGGAACCGACCGCCGATAAGGTGTACGCCTTCGCCGAGTTGGCCTTCCTGGCCGGCAAGCAGGCCGAGGTCTATGACGAGCGAATCGCGATGGACCTGTACGGGGCTTCGATGATGAAGGCGTACGAGTACCTGTTCGACCCCCGGTTCGAGGCGACGCGCAATGCCTACGACCCGCAGTTTCGCGGCGCGTGCGAGCTGTACAACGGGGCCCTGGAAGCCGTGCTGCGCATGAGCCGGCGCCGCGGCGAGTTGATCGTGGGCACCAGTACGACGCTGCGGATGGCCGGCGGCGATTGCGACGTCTCCACGATGCTGCGCAGCACCCGCTGGCAGGCGCGCGACATCGACCGCTTCGAGTTCGTGTCCGATTACGAGATTCAAGGGCTGAAGAACCACTACCGGACGCACGGGCTGGGCGTACCGCTGATTGCCGTGCGGCGCAGCTACGAGGGCGAGCCGGCCGTGGCCCGGCACTATCCGACCGACTTGAGCTTCCCGGTCACGGCATTTTTCCGGCCCCTGCCGTCGAGGCGGAACCCGATTACCGGGTACGATTCGCCCAACCGCCAAGGCGTGCTGGAGTTCTACGACCCGCTCGTGACGACCGAGACCACGGTGAGGAGGCGGCAGGTGGCGCTGGAGGCCGACTTCACCACGCCGCTGGCCTACTTCCTGTCGAAGCCCGAGTTCCACGCGCTGGCGACGGTCGGGCTGCTGCGGCCCGACGACCTGCTGCGCATGCGCCCCGACCGGCCCGACCCGATCATGGGCCTGTACATGCTCGAGCCGTACGATCCGGGCAAGATTCCCGTCGTGATGGTGCACGGGCTGTGGTCGAGCCCGATGACCTGGATGGA
>SKJM01000348.1 GCA_007122045.1 Planctomycetales bacterium
CTCGACACCCAGCCCGCCAGCTTCGGCTACGACCGCACCATGGTCTTCTTCAACGAGACCGACACGTTCGACTACCGCCAGCCGGAGGACCTGGTCGACGTGCGGAGCGGGCTGATCTGCTCGCCGAGCAACTTCCTGTACCCCGAGCCGCCGGGCGAGGGCATGGTGCGCATTTCCGCCCTGGCCAACTTCCGCCGCTGGGCCGCCCTCGATCCGGAGCAGTACCGCCTGGAGAAGCTTCGCTGGTACGACCGGCTGGCGGAAGTGGCCGCCCGGCACGTGCCCGACTTCCGAAGCCAGGTGATCGACACCGACATGTTCACCCCCACCACCATCCGCCGCTTTACCGGCCGCGACGAGGGCGCGGTGTACGGGGCGCCCACGAAGCACTACGACGGGCGGACCCCCGTCGACAACCTGTACATCTGCGGCACCGACCAGGGGATGGTCGGCATCGTCGGCACGCTCATCAGCGGCATCGCCATCGCCAATCGTTACTTGCTGAGGAACTAACCCCATGGCGCACGAGGTTCTACCAGGAGTTCGCGACCGCTACGACGTGGTCGTCGTCGGCGGCGGCTTGGGCGGCATGACGACGGCGAACACGCTGGCCCGGGCCGGTCACGCCGTGCTGCTGCTCGAACAGCATGTCAAGCTGGGCGGGCTGGCCACCTGGTTCCGCCGCCCCGGCGGGTACATCTTCGACGTGGCCCTGCACGGCTTTCCCGTGGGCATGATCAAGAGCTGCCGCCGCTACTGGACCCGCGAACTGGCCGACGCCATCGTGCAGTTGAATCGCATCCGCTTCGACAACCCGATGTTCTCGCTCACGACCACCTTCGACCGGCAGGACTTCACCCGGCTGCTCGTCGACGGCTTCGGCATCGCGGCGGACACCGTGCGCGCGTTTTTCGACACGGCCCGCGACATGCAGTTCACCGACGAGCCCGACCTGACCACCGGCGAACTGTTCGCGCGGTTCTTCCCCGGCCGCGACGACGTGGTGCGCCTGCTGATGGAACCCATCACGTACGCCAACGGCTCCACGCTGGAGGACCCGGCGCTGACCTACGGCATCGTGTTTTCGAACTTCATGTCGAAGGGCGTGTACACGTTCGAGGGCGGGACCGACCGGCTGGTGAAGTTGATGCGCGAGGAACTGACGCGCAACGGCGTCGACGTGCGCACCGGCGCGAGGGCGGAACGGATCACCGTCGACGCCGCCCGCCGCGTGACCGGCGTTTCCGTGGGCGGGCGGCACGTGGCGGCGCCGGCGGTCGTGTCGAACGGGAACCTGCTGGGGACCATTTTCGACCTGGTGGGCGAGGAGGCCTGGCCGGCCGACTTCGCCGAACAGGCCCGGGCGGTCCGGCTGAACAACTCCAGCACCCAGGTGTACCTGGCCCTGCGCGAGGGCGAGACGATCGACGAGGCCACCGGCGACCTGCTGTTCAGCTCCACGGCCCCCCGGTTCCAGACGGACCTGCTGCTCAGCCGCGACATCACCAGCCGGACGTATTCCTTTTACTACCCCCGGATCCGCCCCCAACAAAGCCCGACCTACCTGGCCGTCGCCAGCAGCAACGCGCGGTACGACGACTGGGCGGGCCTGGCGCCGGACGAGTATGCCGACGCCAAGCGCCGGCTGATCGACGGCACGCTCGACGACCTCGATCGGTACGTGCCCGGCATTCGCGACAAGGTGGCGTGGTTCGAGGCGGCCACCCCGTGGACGTTCCGCCGCTACACGGGCCACTGGCAGGGGGCCAGCTTCGGCACCAAGTTCGAAGGCCTGGCCGTCAGCCGCGCCATGCCCGAGTACGTCGCCGGCCTGTACCATGCCGGGAGCGTGGGCATTATCATGTCGGGCTGGTTGGGCGCGGTGAACTACGGCGTGATCGTGGCCAACGACGTCGACGCATACCTGATGAACCGCGGGTCGCGCCCCACCGCGCCCGCCCCACAAACATAACCGTGCAAGGCAATTACGTAGGACAGGCTTTCCAGCCTGTCAACGTAGGACAGGCTTTCCAGCCTGTCAACGTGAAACAGGCTTTCCAGCCTGTCAACGTGAAACAGGCTTTCCAGCCTGTCAACGTGAAACAGGCTTTCCCGCCTGTCAACGTGAAACAGGCTTTCCCGCCTGTCGATTTTCCCTGACAGCCTGGAAGCCTATCCCACGGCCGCCGGCCCCCCATGCAAGAGACCACCGCCATGAATGAACTTATTGCTCCCGACATCCTCGAGGCCATCCCTCACCGGCCGCCGTTCCTGCTGGTCGACCGTATCATCGAGCAGTCGCCGGCGCGGCTGGTCGGCGAGAAGACCTTTACAGGCGAGGAGGAGTTTTTCGCCGGCCATTACCCCGATTACCCCCTCGTGCCCGGCGTCTTGTTGTGCGAGGCGGCGATGCAGTGCGGGGCCATCCTGCTCGCGCAGCAGGCCCCGCCCACCGGCGACCGCATCCCGGTGGCCACGCGCATGAACGACGTGCGGTTCAAACGCATGGTGCGGCCGGGCGAAACGCTGCGCATCGAAGTCGAGATGGTCGAGCGCCTGGCCGCGGCCTACTTCCTCACCGCCAAGGTGACCGTCGACGGCAAGACGGCGGTGCGGTTCCAGTTCGCCTGCACCGCGGCCCCGCGGGGGACGTGACGCGCCATGGATTTCCTGCAGATCGAAGGCAAGTCGGTCCTCATTCTCGGCGTGGCCAATCGCAAGAGCGTGGCCTACCACGTCGCCCGCACGCTGGAGGAGGCCGGCGCCCGCTGCGTGCACGTCGTGCGCGATGAAGACGTCCGAGCGGCCACCGAAACGTTGCTCGAGGGGCGCGACGTGTATACGTGCAATGTCGAAAAGCCCGAGGAAATCGCCCGGTTGCGCGGCGCGCTGGCCGCGGCGGGCGAGCGGTTCGCCGGCCTGGTCCACTCGATCGCCTTCGCCGATTACTCCGAGGGGATCAAGCCGTTCCACGAGACGCCCCGGGCCGCGTTCCTCCAGGCGGTCGACATTTCCTGCTACTCGCTCATTGCCGTGGCCGATGCCGTGAAGGACCTGCTCGAGCCCGACGCCTCGGTGGTGACCATTTCGATCTCCACCACGCGCATGGCGAGCGAGAACTACGGCTTCATGGCGCCGATCAAGGCGGCCCTCGACTCGTCGTTGGTCTTCCTGGCCAAGTCGTTCAGCCGCTTCTCGCGCGTGCGGTTCAACGCCGTGGCGCCGGGCCTGCTGAAGACGTCGGCCTCGGCGGGAATTCCCGGCTACGTGGACGCCTACCTGTATGCCGAGCAGGTCATTCCGCGCAAGACGGCCGTGCGCACCGACGAGGTGGCCCACGCGGCGGCCTTCCTGCTCAGCCCGCGATCCAGCGGCATCAACGCCCAGCAGATCGTCGTCGACGCGGGCATGTCGATCAACTATTTCGACGCCGACCTGGTCCGCCGGGCGATGCGCCCGGAGTGAAGCACCGCCGGAGGCTTCCCCGGTAGTGGAACCCTTGCTACGATAACACCCGGACGCGACCGAATTGCCGCTGCCGATTACGGACGTCTTCCATGCCGGACTCGATTCCCTTCACCGCCCGAAGCCACTCGACCCCCTACGCGCTGGCCGTGCTCGGCGGCGGGGCGGCCGGCGGGGCGGCCGCCCGCCAGGCGGCGCGGCAGGGCACACGGGTCGCGCTGCTCGTGCCCGATGAAGCGGAAGCTGAGCCGGGCGCGTCGGGCGATTTCGCGCGGGCCGTCCGGCGACTCCAGGCGCAGCGGGGCCTCCGCCCGCCGCCGTTGCCGATCGACGAGCCGCGAATCGACGTCTTCCCGGGCCCGGTGTGGTTCAGCCGGTATCGGACGGTTTCGGTGGGCGGCGTCGAAGTGCGGTTCGGGAGGGCGGTGGTCGCCACGGGGGCGGAGGCGGGCGCGGTGGCCGTGGCCGGCGCCGAGGAGGCCGAGCCGCTGCGCCCCCACGAACTCGACCGCCTCGACGGGCCGCCCCAACGCCTGGCCGTACTCGGAAGCGACGGCGAGGCCTGCTTCTGGGCCCAGCAGATGCGCCGCCTGGGCAGCGAAGTGTACCTGATTGCCGCCGGCCCGCGGCTGCTCGAGGCCTCCGACGAGCAAGCCGCGCAAATCGTCGCCCGCCGCTTGGAAGCCGAGGGGGTGTGCGTCCGGACGGGGTGCGAGGACGTCGCCCTGGACCGCACGGGCAACCGGCGCGGGGTGCTGATCGGCCGAGGCGAGCGGCGCGAGAAGCTGCTGGCCGACGAGGTTCTGGTCTGCCCGGAGCCGCGGCCGCGCGTTGCCGGGCTTGCCTTGGCGACGGCGGCGGTGGCGTACAGCGAGCGGGGAATCGGCGTCGATGACCGGCTGCGGACCAGCGAGCGGCACGTTTTCGCCGCCGGCGGCGCTTGCGGACCCCACTTCACCTCGCCCGAGGCCGAGGAGGCCACCGGCCGGCTGGCGGCCCGGAACGCGCTGGCGTGGGTGCCCCGCCGCCTGGGTCGGTGCGTCGTGCCGCGTTGCACGCCGACGGATCCGCCCATCGTCGAGTTGGGGCTCCGGCCCGCCGAGGCCGCGGCGGCCGGGATCGACGTCGAACCGCGGCGGTTCGAGTTCCGCGCGACAGAAGCGGCCGACCCGGACGAGGTCCAAGGGTACTTGGCCCTGCTGGTGGGCCCCCGCGGGCGGGTCGTCGGCGCCACGATTGCCGCGACGGGTTCCGAAGAACTGGCGCTGCCGCTGATGCTTCTGATGAGCCGGGGCCTTCCACTACGCATTTTGGGGGCCATTACGCCGTGCCGATCCGGCCGCGCCCGCCTGCTCGCAGCCCTGGCTGAGAAGTAAAGCGGGCCTGTTGTTCCACTCGGCCGGTCTGAGTACGATAAGGTGTTCCAGGAACAAGCCAATGAGCGGTGGATCTCAGATTGTCATTACCGGTATGGGGGCGGTAAGCCCCATCGGAATCGGTAACGAGGCCCTCTGGACCTCGTTGCGGGAGGGCCGCAGCGGCGTGAGCGACCTGGGTCTGTTTCGAGACCCCGACCTGCCCCACGGATTCGGCGCCGCCGTGGCCGACTTCGAGCCGAAGCAGGTTGTCCGGCCACGAAAAAGCCTGAAGGTGATGAGCCGCGAGATCCAAATGGCCTTCGCGGCGGCCGATCTGGCGTGCAGGCAGGCGGGCCACGAAGCCACCCCCTTCGATCCGGACCGCATGGGCGTGCTGTTTGGCGCGGAGCCGATCCCGTGCGATCTGGACGAGCTGGTCGGCGCGTTTCGGGCGTGCATGGTGTCCGGCCAGTTCGACTTCCGCCAATGGGGCACCAAGGCCTTGCCCGAGATGTTCCCCTTGTGGATGCTCAAGTATCTGCCCAACATGCCCGCCTGCCATATCGCCATTGCCCAGGATGCCCGAGGACCAAACAATTCGATCGCGCTGGACGACGCATCGAGCTTACTGGCGGTGGCCGAGGGGGTTCGCGTGATCGAGCGGGGCCATGCGGAGGTGATGGTGGCCGGGGGGGTCAGTTCGCGCATCAG
>SKJM01000536.1 GCA_007122045.1 Planctomycetales bacterium
CGCGCTGGCGGCCGCCCGGGCGACGGTCCCGGCCGCCCGGGTACCCCGCGTCGTCCTGATGAGCGACGGCCACCTTCCCGGCGACGAGCCGGGGGCCGTGGTGGCGGCGGCCGGTTGCCCGATCGATGTCGTGCCGCTTTCGCCGCCGGAGCACGAGGTATATATTGCCGCTGTGGAGGCGCCCGGCGAGGTTCGCCACGCCGACCCGTTCCACGTGGACGTGATCGTACACGCGCTCCATGCCGACACGGGCCGCCTGGCCCTCCGCGTTGACGACGTGCCGTGGGAGGAGCGCGAGGTGACCGTGGCGCCGGGTGAAAACCGGTTCCGATTCCGGCAGGTCGCCCGCAGCGGCCCGTGGATCCACTTGTCGGCCCAGATCGACGATTGCCGCGATACGCTGCCGGAGAACAACCGGGCCACGGCGCTGGTGGCCGTGCGGCCGCGGCCGCGCATCCTGGTAGTGGACCCGCAGCCGGAACTGGCGGAAGCGTTGCGACAAGGGCTGGAGTCGGACGGCGCCTTCGACGTGGTGGTGAGGCCGGCCAGCGACCTGCCGCAGCGCCTCGACGCATTGCTGGAATACGACCTGCTGATCGCCTCGAACGTGCCGGCGGAGAGGTTCTCAGCGAGGCAACTGGAAAGCGTGGAGCAGTATGTGCGCGATCACGGGGGCGGGCTGATCGTCGTGGGCGGCGATCGGGCGTTCACCGCCGGCGACTACGGCGGGACGCGCTTGGAGGCGATGCTGCCGGTCGAGGCGTACGTCCGGCCCGACAAACCGAGGCCCTCGCTGGCCATGACGCTTCTGATCGACCGGTCGGGTTCCATGCGCGGCAAGCCCATTGAGTTGGCCCGGCAGGCCGCCCGCCAGGCGGTGGCCCGGCTCAGCCCGGACGACTACGTCGGAATCCTGGCCTTCGAGGACCGGGTGCACTGGGCCGTTCCGTTGCAGCCGTTTTCCGACCGGGAACACATTATGGAGTTGATCGGCACGATCGACGCGGGCGGCCAAAGCAACATCTACCCGGCCATGGACCAGGCTTACCTGGCGCTGCGCGACGCGAGCACCGATCTGCGGCACATGATCGTCATCAGCGAGGGGACCTATCACCCGGACGATTACTACGCCCTGGTGCGGCAGATTGCCGAGGAGGGGATCACCATTTCGACGGTGGGCGTGGGCGACGAGGCGCCGAAGCAGCTTCTGCGGAACATCGCCGAGATCGCTTCCGGGGAGGCGTACTTTTGCAGGGATCCGGAAGAAATCGCCCGCATTTTGGAATTGGACGTGATGGCGGCGGGCAAACACGGCATTACCGAGGAGCCGTTTCGGCCGGCCGTGGTCCGCCCGACCCGCGTGCTCCAGGGCCTCGACCTGCGGGCGGCGCCGCCGCTGCTCGGTTACGTCGATACGCGGGCGAGGCCGGGCAGCCAGTTACTACTCGACTCGCCGGCGGGCGACCCGGTGCTGGCCTGGTGGCGCTATGGCCGTGGGGTGAGCATGGCCTTCACGTCCGACGTGCATACCCGTTGGGCCGCGGCGTGGCACCGCTGGCCCGCGTTCGGCGACTTCTGGACGCGCCTGGCCCGCTATGCGATGCGGGCCGACGCCTCGGACCGGTTCACGGTGGAAATCACGCGCGGCGGGGCGCGGGCGGCGGCGGCGCTCGAGGTGGTCGATCGGGAGGGCCGCTGGCTCAACTCGGCCGAGGTGTCGCTTCGCGTGGACCGCCCCGACGGTCGGGAGGGGCAATTCGCCGCCGAACTCGTCCAGCCCGGCCGGTACGCCGCGACGGTTCCGAGCGAATTGCCGGGCGATTACCACCTGGAGTTTACCGTGGAGGTGCCCGGCGCGCCGGCCCACACGATCCGGCGGGGTTTTACGGTCGATTATCCGGAGCCGTTGCGCGTCCGGCCCACGAATACCGAGTTGCTGCGGCAGGTGGCCGATCAGAGCGGCGGCCTGTTTGACCCCTCGCCGGCCGAGGTGCTCCGCCCGGCCGAAACCGGGGTAGCGCGCACCCTGCGGCTGTGGCCGTGGCTGTTTTTCGCGGCCGTCGTGTTGTTCGTGGGCGACGTGGCGCTGAAGCGGTCCGGCCTTCGCGGTTAGCGCGGATTATCCATGTAGGGCGGGACGAGGTCGCGTAAAGCCTTGGTGGGACTGCGCAAGCCACGCTTAGCCCGTTTGCACGCCGTGCGCTGGAACCACGCCGGGCCAGGCGACCGAAGTCCCACCAGGATCGTAGCTTGCTTGTCACCACCCTACATCGTCATGAATCATCCGGGCTGGTGCCTACTCGCGTCGGCGGAACTGCTCGCGGAGGCGGTCGAGCAGGGTGCGGCCGGCACGGACGCCCTCGTCGGCGAGTTGTCCGACGCCGTCGAAAATCTGGTCGAGCGCGGCCTTGCTCCGCGACGACTCGCCCTCGACCGCGGCGTCGGCCGTCTCCTGCGGGACGTCCTGCGCCGGCGCCCATGGTTCTTCGGCAAGGTCCTCGGCCGACAGCGGCTCCTCGGCCGGCGGCAGCTCGTCGGCCGGTTCTCGCGACGCTTCGCGAGCGACCCGCAAGACGACCAGCGTAGCGTCGTCGTATCGCATCTCGCGCGCCGCCCGTAAGGCGTTGATCTGGTCGACCCATTCCGCCGGCCCGGCTTCCCAAAGCGTCGGCCAGTCGGGCGGCTCGTTCGCCTCGACGCGCCGGTACAGCCACTCGGCCACGGCGTCGGTCGCCAGCAGGAGGTGATCGTCGGGGAAACAGGTGACGTCGAGCGACGCGAATTGCATCAGGGCGTCCCGGCCCAGGTCGACGCTGCCCAGCGCCAGCGGGTTGTGTTCGAACTCGGCGGCCGCGCCGAGCGGAAAGTGGCGGATCAGCTCACCGTGCCGGACGTGGAACAGGCAACTGTCGCCGATGGCGCGCGCTTGCAGACGCCACCCGCCGAACGCGCCGGCGTGGTCGGGTTGAAGCGGCACGAGCTGCGCCCACAGCAGGGTCGAGAAGGCCCCGGTCGGCAACTTGGCCTTTTGGAACCAGGCCAGACCGGTCGTGTCGATCCGCTCGTCCCATTGGCGGCGGCACGCGGCCAGCCACTCGGCGAATGGTTGGGCGTCGTCGGGTTCGGGCGGTTGCCGGACGACGGCTTCGACGAGCGTCTCCGCCCAGATCCCGGAGAAGATCGCCGAGGCCACGCCGTCGGCCACCGCGGCGATCCCGCGCTCGGGGTCGAAAGCGTACGCATCCTGGTTCTCGCCGGGATGTTCGGGGTCCTTCGCAAGCTGGAAGGCTTGGGCTTCAAAAGGCATACCAGGTTACCGCATCCAAGGAACACACCGGCCCGAAGGGGGCCGCCCCCCCACGATGACCGCTGCACCATGCCGTTTTATTATACACCGCGTTCCGGCCGAAGGGGAGCTTCCCCCGGAACGGTCGCCGGCGCCGGGCCCTAGCCGCGCCAGGCCGCCCGGTACGCCATGCCCAGGCCGAGAATCTTCTGGAGCAGCGCCTCGTAGGACATGCCCATCGCTTCGGCCGATTCGGCGAAATCTTCGCCGTATTCGAGGTTCGGGTTGGGATTGGCTTCCAGCACGTACACTCGCCCGTCGGGGCGCATCCGCAAGTCGAGTCGGGCGTAGCCGCTCAGCGACAGCGCGCGGTACACCCGTTTGCAAAGGTGCACGATCCGCTCCTCGGCCCCGGCGGGAAGGTCACGGGCCGCCCGGGTGCGGATGCCGTATTTCTTCTGATAATCGGGGTTGAACTTCACCCGCGCGGTGGCAATGCGTTGCACGTGTTCGGGCATCTTGGTGAACAGCATTTCCCACACCGGAAAGGTTTGCAGCCGCCGGTTCCCGAGGATGCCCACGTACAATTCCCGGCCGTCGATGTAATGCTCGGCAATGGCGTCGGTTTGCACCTGTTCGTGAATGAAAGTTACCCGATCCAGGAACTTCTCGTCGTTCGACACGACCGACGCCTGCGAGATTCCCAGCGAGGCCTCCTCGACGGCCGACTTGACCAGCAGGGGAAACCGGAGGTATTTCGGCCGCTTCACCTTTTGCCACCGGGGAAACAGGGCGAACCGCGGGGTGGGAATGCGATGGTACAGGAGAATCTGCTTGCACAGCGCCTTGTCGTGCGCCAGCATCAGCCCGCGCGGATTGCAGCCGGTGTATGCTTGCCGCATCAACTCCAGGTACGCCACCACGTACTGATCGTACACCGCCACGCCGTGGAATTCTTCGAGCAGGTTGAAATGGACGTGGGGCTTGAAGTCGCGAATCTTCCGTCGGATCACCCCGAGGTCGTCGCGCACCCCCAGCGGCTGCGCGTCGTGCCCCATCTCGCGAAGGGTGGTGAGCACGTCGAATTCAGATTTCCAGCGGGCGATTTCCTTGTCGGTATAGCCGGCCAGCGTCTCGGGCGGGACGAGATCCTCGTGCATCAGGACGACGACGCGGCGCTTTTTCATGGACGTGGTTGAGGCCGATTGGGGTGCTTGGTCAGCTCGTTTAGCACTAAAGGGCTACGCGGTGCCGCCCGCTGTGCAGGTAGTTCATCGTTTGCATGGTGAGCATCACCAGCGCGTCGCGCTTGGCCTGCTCGAACGGCTTGTCCAGCCGCAGGTCGAGTTCGCGGCACCGCTCGATCATCTCGCCCAGAAGCTGGTCGATGGTGTACTGGTATTCGCCGGTCCACAGCGAGACGACTCGCCGCACTTCCGGCCGGATGCGCCGCAGGAACCCCGCGGCGCTGCGGCGGCCGTTGCCGGTGGCCTGCCGCGGGTCGGCGAAGAGCTTGCGCAGATCGCGGTCGTAGAACTCGGGGTAGTCGATGCCGTACCGGGCGCGCTTTTCGGCGTAATGCTCCGCCAACGTCTTGCGGATTTCCCGCAGCGGCGCAATCCGACGCCGCGAGCGGACCGGGGGGCGGACGTTCTTCAGTTCCGCCATCAGTTCGTCCACGTACCGGAGCTTCTTCAGCGCCGGCCATCCCCGGTACTGACTCCGCCACCGCGAGCGAGGCCGCAGCCAAACGGCGAACGTTTCCGCGAAGTCCTCGGCCGGATGGCTCTGGGCGTACCACGAATCGAGGTGCAGCACGTAGCTCTTGCTGTAGGGCTTGGGCTGGTAATAATCGGGGTACACCTGCGAGTACGGCCCGAACATCTCCCGCCAGCGGCGGCGGAAGTGCAGCCGGTACGCCGTGTCGAGGGCATGGCCTGCTTCGTGCCGCAGGATGCGCATGCACCACTCCTGCGTGCCGCCCTCCACTTCGAGCATCTGCTTGCGTTCCAGCCGCTCCAGCCGAGGGTGCGCCAGGTAAAAGGGAATGGCGATGCCCGGGACCCCGTCCTGCGAGAACCATTCGTCGGAGAGCCAGCAGTGCGGCCGGAAGACGATCTCCCGCGCCTCCAACTCCTCGTACAGGCGCTCGATCCGCCGCTGGAGCACCGGGCCGGGCGACTTCAGCCCCAGGTCGCAGATACGCAACTGGAGCAGCTCGGCGTCGGCGTACTCCTCCCAGAAG